>NZ_JBFAOO010000164.1:0-16791 GCF_040675265.1 Microbispora sp. NPDC049633 | reverse complement strand
CGGCCTGCGTCGTGGCCGGCGCGGCCGTGTCCGGCCCGGCGTACGCCGCGCCCGTCCTGCTGTCGCAGGGCAAAGCCGCGACGGCCTCGTCCGTCGAGAACGCGTCCACCCCCGCGTCCGCCGCCGTCGACGGGAACACCGGCACCCGCTGGTCCAGCGGATTCGGTGACCCGCAGTGGCTCCAGATCGACCTCGGAACCACCGCGACGCTGAGCCAGGTCGTCCTCAACTGGGAGGCCGCCTACGCCACCGCGTTCAAAATCCAGGTGTCCGGCGACGCCTCCACCTGGACCGACCTCTACTCCACCACCACCGGAACCGGCGGCACCCAGACCCTCACCGTCACCGGCTCGGGCCGGTACGTCCGCCTCAACGGAACCGCCCGCGCCACCGCGTACGGCTACTCACTGTGGGAGTTCCAGGTCTACGGCACCACGTCGAGCGGCGGGTGCGGCACGGCCGACGCCGCCCAGGGCAGGCCCGCGACGGCCTCGTCCACCGAGAACGCGTCCACCCCCGCGTCCGCCGCCGTCGACGGGAACACCGGCACCCGCTGGTCCAGCGCCGCCGCCGATCCCCAGTGGCTCCAGGTGGACCTCGGCTCGGCCAAGGCGATCTGCGCCGTCGTGCTGAGCTGGGAGGCCGCCTACGCCACCGCGTTCAAGATCCAGGTGTCCGGCGACGCCTCCACCTGGACCGACGTCTACTCCACCACCACCGGAACAGGCGGCACCCAGACCCTCACCGTCACCGGCACCGGCCGGTACGTCCGCCTCAACGGAACCGCCCGCGCCACCGCGTACGGCTACTCGCTGTGGGAGTTCGCGGTCCGCACGAGCGGCGGCGGCACCACCGACCCGCCGCCGACCGGCACGCCGATCTCGGCGTACAAGCAGGTGACGGCCTCGTCCTGGGAGGGCGGCAACGCTCCGGCGGCGGCGCTCGACGGGCGTACGACGACCCGCTGGTCGAGCCAGTACTCCGACGACCAGTGGCTGCGGGTGGACCTCGGCGGCGCCGGGCACATCACCGGCGTCACGCTCAACTGGGAGTCGGCCTACGCCACCGGCTACCGGATCGAGGTGTCCGCCAACGGCACGTCGTGGACGCCGATCCACACCACGACCAGCGGCAGGGGCGGCGTCGAGAACCTGAACGTCACCGGCGACGGCCGCTACGTCCGCTTCGTCGGCACGGCCCGGGCCACCGGCTACGGCTACTCGCTGTGGGAGTTCCAGGTCTTCGGCACCGTCGACACGGCGGCCACGACCGCACCCCTGCTGTCCCCGCCGACCAGGGCCCCGGCGACCACCGGCCAGTTCGCGCTGTCCGCCCCCGCCGACAAGGCCATGATCACCGACACCCGGCGGCCGGCGTTCACCTGGGCGGCGGTCTCCGGCGCGGTGCGCTACGAGGTCTGGCTGAACGTCAGCCGCACCGACTACGACTTCACCGCCCCGGGCAACCTGATCGACCTCTACACCAAGGTCGCCGAGCCGACCGGCACGAGTTACACACCTGACTGGGACATCCCCGACCGGTGGACGTACAAGTGGTTCGTCGTCGCGGTGAGCGGGTCGGGCGCGAGGACGACGTCGAACATCCGCGCCTTCAGCCTCTACCTGCCCGACGCCGAGCAGGTCGCCGACGGCGTGGCGGTCGTCAACGGCGCCCGCGACCTCAACAAGAACGGGACGATCGAGCCGTACGAGAACTGGCGGCTGCCCGTGGAAACCCGGGTCAGCGACCTGCTCGGCAGGATGACGCCGGAAGAGAAGGCCTACCAGATGTTCTACAACGCCCAGAGCTACCCGCTCTCGGGCTGGCACTTCGGCCCCGCGTTGCCGAACGACCTGCACGCCGTGCTGCTGAACGCGTCCGGGACCCGGCTCGGCATCCCGCCGGTCTCGGCCGGCGACACCATCGCCGGATACCAGACCACCTATCCGCTGCAGAGCGCGCTCGCGGCGGGCAAGGACTACGCGCTCGACTACAAGCTCGGCGACATGCAGCGCCGCGAGGAGCTGGAGGTCGGGGCGCGCGGCGTGCTCGGCCCGCTCGCCGAGGTCGGCACCAAGGTCCTGTATCCCCGCATCCAGGAGGGCAACGGCGAGAACGCCGACGTCGCCGCCGCCCAGGTCCGCGCGCTGGTGGCCGGGCTGCAGGGCGGCCCCGAGCTCAACCCCGCCTCCGTGCTGGCGACCGTCAAGCACTGGCCAGGCGAGGGCGCGGGCGGCGAGGCGGGGATCACCTACGACGCGGTGACGATCAAGTACCACATGATCCCGTTCAGGGCCGCGATGGAGGCCGGCGCCGTCAACATCATGCCGGGCTACGCCGGGAGCTCCTACCTCGACCCGGGCGGGTCGGGTGCGGGCGACAGCAAGCCGATCCTCGACTACCTGAGGAACAACCTCGGCTACACCGGCCTCATCACCACCGACTGGCTGCCGTCCTCGGTCTGGGTCAAGGCCGCGAACGCCGGCTCGGACGTGATGGGCGGCGCCGACCCCGGAGCCACCGGGTTCACGATGGCGACCTTCCTCGCCAATGTGCCGATGGCGCGGATCAACGACGCGGTGACCCGGATCCTGCGCCTGAAGTTCACACTCGGCGTGTTCGAGCGCCCGTACGGCGACCCGGTGAACGGTCCCTACCGGTTCCACCAGCCGTCGTACGTCGCGCTCGCCAACCAGGCCGCCCGGCAGTCCGTCACGCTGCTCAAGAACAACGGCGTGCTGCCGCTGAAGCTCAAGGCGGGCGACAACGTCGTGGTCACCGGTCCGCGGGCCACCGACGGATCGGCCTGCTGCA
Organism: Microbispora sp. NPDC049633; assembly: GCF_040675265.1. Lineage (NCBI taxonomy): Bacteria > Bacillati > Actinomycetota > Actinomycetes > Streptosporangiales > Streptosporangiaceae > Microbispora > Microbispora sp. NPDC049633. Next base: position 13,977 of record NZ_JBFAOO010000164.1, on the reverse strand, counting down.
TCTGGACGAGCTTCTTCCACCAGGAGTACGGCTCGCAGACCCTGCTGGACGCGGTCAGGGCGCGGGCGGCCACGACGGGCGTCAACGTTCACCAGGACACCGGTCCCTCCCCCAAGCTCGCGATCGTGGCCGTCGGCGAGCCGACCTACACCCACGCCACCGCCTGGGTGAAGGAGCAGCCGCAGCTGCCCGCCGACCAGCTGGCCGTCATCCAGAACTTCAAGAACCAGGGCATTCCGGTGGTCGTCGTGCTCACCCTCCCCCGGCCCATCGTCATCAGCGAGTGGAACGGCCTGGCCGACGCCATCGTGGTGACGTACCGGGGCGGTGAGGAGGTCGGACCGGCCACGGCGAGCCTCCTGTTCGGCGACTACACGCCGCGCGGTCGCCTGCCGTGGCAGCTGCCGCGCAGTCTCGACCAGGTCCTCAGACCGGGAGGCGGCGACGTGCTCGCCGACGCCGTCGAGGACTGGAACATTCCCTACGACCTGGGCGCCACCGCCGCCCAGCGGTCGGAGATCCGGGCCCGCATCGACGCGGGCCAGACCGTCCCCCCCACCTACGGCAACCCCCTCTACCCGTACGGCGCCGGCCTGCAGGGCTGGTCGTGACGCCGGCCTCACACTGAGGTCGGCAGCGGCCCGCCGTGCCAGGCCATCGCGTCGCCGAAGGCGGCGAGGAGATCCACCTCGCCGCCTTCGGCCTCGGCGTAGGCGCGGTGCAGGTTGAGCACCAGGCGCTCGGCGTCCGCCCATCCGGCGAACTCGCCCAGACCGGCCGCCCGCGCGGCGGCCAGCGGGGTGAGCCCGTTCTCCCGTCCCGCCCGGGCGACGTCGAGGACGAAGCGGTAGTACCGCTCGTGCGCCGCCAGCACCTCCGGCAGCTCAGCGGCGGTGGCGAGCGGCCCGTGTCCCGGCACGACGTGCTCGGGTTCGAAGGCGGCCAGCCAGTCCAGCGACCGCAACGCTCCCTCGACCGACCCCATCAGCACCAGCGGGGTGAGCCCGTTGAACAGCAGGTCCCCCGCGAACAGCACGCGTTCGCCCGGAAGCCACGCCACCACGTCCCCTGAGGTGTGAGCGGCGTGGCCGGGGTGCCACAACTCGACGCGGCGCGCTCCCAGATGGACGGTCAGCCCGGAGGTGAACACCACCGACGGCGGGCGGCGCGTCACGTGTCCCCAGTCGGGCACCGGCGTCCATATCGGCGGACACCCGTCGATGAGCGGATCGGCCAGCAACGCCTCTCTCATCGCCGTGTGCCCGAAGACGACCGTGTCGTCCGGTAGCAGGCTGTTGCCGTAGCAGTGGTCCCCGTGCTGGTGGGTGTTCACCGCCATCCGGACCGGGGCGTCGCCGGTCGCCGCGGCGACCGCGCCGAGGAACCGCCGGGTGCGTGTCTCGGTCGCGCAGGTGTCGACGATCAGGAGGCCGTCGTCGCCTGCCACGGCTCCCGCGTTGTTCAGCCACCAGGTGCCGTCCGGCTGCACCCACGCGAAGACCCCCCGCTCCACCTCGTGCAACCGTGCTTCGCCGGTCCGCTCCACCACGCTCACCATTCCTCCCTCGTCCGGGGTCCTGCCCCACGGACCCTACCGACGAGACGACCGAGGCCGGGGTCGATGTCGGGATGATCACGCGCATACGCGGCCTCCGGGCCGAATTCCACTTTTCCGCGATTTCGAAATTGGTGCGAAATGTTTTCTCCTCGACAATGCCGATCACCGTCTTGACAATGTCGGTCACGGTCGGTACTGCTCGACCCGAAAGGTGTGCGGACTTTTCGCGCTCAGACCGTGAGCACGATCTTGCCGACATGAATGCCGGACTCCATGTGCCGGTGGGCCTTCGCGACCTCCTCCAGTGGGAACAGGCGATCCACCACCGGGCGGAAGACGCCCGTACGCAGGCCCGAGGCCACGAAGGCGACCGCGCGGCGCAGTCGCTCGGGGTCCTTGGTGATCTCCAGCACCGTGAACGTACGCATGTTGAGCGCGGGCATGCCCAGGTCGAATCCCGGATAGGGCGTCGGCTGCCCGCTCTGCGCACCCCACAGGAGCAACGTCCCGCCGGGCGCGACGACCCTGGCGAGCTCCGTCACTCCCGATCCGGCGACGGCGTCGAACACGTGCCCGGCACCCCTACCCTCGGTCAGCTCCAGCACGCGCCCCGCGACGTCCTCCTCGTCGGAGACGACGACCTCGGCCGCGCCCTCCTCGATCAGCCGCCGCCTCTTGGCACGGGTGCGGGTGACGGCGATCGGGGTGGCGCCGACGCGGCCTGCCGTGTGGATCGCGGCCAGGCCGACGCTGCTGGACGCCGCGGTGATCACCACTGCGTCGCCCGCCCGTATCCCGGCCACCTCCACCATCGCGCCGTAAGCCGTGAGATAGGGCATCCACACCGCCGCGCCGGACACGGCGTCCACCCCGTCCGGACGGGACAGCAGCGCGGACGCCGGCACGATCGCCCGCTCGGCGTACACGCCGTAGTCGTTCTGCGAGAAGAAGCCCGGCAGGACGCTGACCGGCCGGCCCTCCGCGAACCCGGCCACACCTGGGCCGGCCGCCTCCACGACACCGGCGGCCTCGGTGCCGAGCCTCGCGGGCAGGCGCTTGACCGGCTCGATGTACCGGTCGCTCCGGAACAGGATCTCGGCCCTGTTGACGCCGATCGCGTCCACCCGGATCCGCACCTCGCCCGGCCCCGGTTCGCCGGGCTCCAGGTCGTCCAGCCGCAGCACCTCGGGCCCGCCGATCTCGTGGAACCGCACCGTCCTGGCCATGTCGTCCTCCGCTCGTCGTGATCGCGGTTCACTGTGCGGCAGAAGTACGATCGCTGTCAAACTTCGATGCATGTCGTACTATTGGCTCCGTGGGACGCACGCCGCAGCATCCATTGGTGTCGCAGTTCGACCTCCAGCAGGTGCTGGAGGCCCTCGTCGACCCGGTACGCCGCAGCATCGTCGCGCAGCTCGACGCCTCCGGCGTGGACATCCCCTGCGGCGGCTTCGACATCCCGGTCGGCAAGTCCACAGCCACCCATCACTTCACCGTGCTGCGCGAGGCGGGCCTGATCCGGCAGTACTACGTGGGAACCTCACGGATGAACTCCCTGCGCCGCGCCGACATGGACGAGGCGTTCCCCGGCCTGCTCGACGCGGTCACCCGTCATCCGGAGAGAAAGGCCTCGCACTCCGCGACGCCTACCGGGTGAAAGTTTCACCACGGCGCACTCTTCCCTGAACGCACTCGGCCTTTCTTGACAATGGCACATCACTCGCCGATATAGGCCGATCAGGGAGATCCTTTCTTTTCCGGCAGGACGGCGTAGCAGACGTTCATTGACGCGCCACCGGTGATTCACCTATTGTTCCGCACGGGTTGTCGAAAGTTTCTATCGATGCTCGAAACTTTCGAAACCCTCCGCGGACCCCTGCGAGGAAGCGGGTGGTGCCCTGCCCGTCCCGGCTGCGAATCAGGAGGAACGACCGTGCTGTCCCAGCTCGTTCTGTTCGCGATCGACATCTGCGCAGTGGTGTTGCTCGTCTTCGGGCTCTATTTCCCCCGGCACCGCCGACGCGACCTGGTCGTGTCCTTCCTCGGGGTCAACATCGGCGTCCTCGCTGTGGCGAGTGCGTTGAACGCCACCGACACGGGCGCCGGGCTCGGGCTGGGGATGGCGTTGTTCGGCGTGCTGTCCATCATCCGTCTGCGCTCGACCGAGCTCGACCAGCACGAGGTCGCGTACTACTTCTCCGCCCTCGCCCTGGGGATCCTCGGCGCCCTGAGCACCACCTCGGTGTGGCTCAGCGGCGGCCTGATGGCGCTCATCCTCGTGGTGATGTTCCTCGGCGACCACCGGCGGCTGTTCCGGCACTACCGGCACCAGATCCTGGTGCTCGACTCGGCCTTCACCGACCACGTCGCGCTCGTCGCGCACCTGGAACAACTGCTCGACGCCCGGGTGCACGCCGTCACCGTCCAACGGCTCGACCTGGTCAACGAGACCACCGTGGTCGACGTCCGCTACGCGCGGACCGACCGCGCGCTGATCACCGAATCCGGCGCACCCGCACCCGCCGGAGCGCGCCGATGACCACGACACCCATCGGGGCGGCCCTGGCGCGGCTGGCCCCTGTCGGGCTCGCCGAGCTCGTCGAGCGGGCCGCGCTGCAGACCCGGGTGGACCGCAAGTATCTGGTTCCGGCGGAGTCCCTGCCCCTTCTGCTGGAACGGCTCGTGCCGTACGCCCAGGTGCTGGACATCGACGGCGAACGCGGCTTCCGCTACCGGTCGGTGTATTTCGACACCTCGCAACTGGTCAGCTACCACCGCGCGGCGCAGCGCAGGCGGCGGCGTTTCAAGGTGCGCACCCGCACCTATCTCGACTCCGCCCAGTGCTGGCTGGAAGTCAAGATCAATGGGGCGCGGGGAAGCATCACCAAACACCGGCTGCCCTATCACCCCGGGGACTGCGACACCGTGGACCCGGGGCGCGACTTCGTCGACGGGGCCCTCGCCCGCGAGTCGATCGGTCCCGCCCCCGGGAGCCGCCTCGACCCGATCCTGGTGACCGAGTACCGCCGCGCCACCCTGCTGCTGCCGGACACCGCCAGCCGGGTCACCGTCGACACCGCACTGGCCTGGCGGCACGGCGACGCCACGCTGTGGCTGCCCGGCCTGGCCGTGGTCGAGACCAAGACCGCCTCGGCCGCCACACTGGTCGACCGCATGCTGTGGCGTGCGGGCATGAGACCCGCCCGCATCTCCAAGTACGCCACCGGCCTGGCCGCCCTCCGCCCCGACCTGCCCGACGGGCCGTGGCGGCGGACGCTGCGCCGCCATTTCCACGGCGCGGCGTCGCCGGTCGGTCCCACACTCTCCCCCCTCCCCGAACAGGAGGCATCGTGCGTCTGACCCTCCGCAGCACCGGCGCGGCCGCCGCCCGCCGCGTCACGAGGGCCGCGGTCGCCGCCGTGGTCCTCGCGGGACTGCTCAACGCGTACCCGTCGCCGGCCGACGCCGAATCGGCGTCCGGCGCCCGGCCGGCCGGACGCGTCGCGAGCGCCGCCACGTCCGCCGCCACCTCCGCCTCCACGTCGGCAGCCGCGTCCGCCGCGGCGGACGACCTGACGGGCGACATCGTCTTCTCCGTGCCGAGCGGCACCTTCCAGGGCCAGGTGTCGGTGTCGCTGAGCACCGCGGTCAGCGGCGCGCAGATCCGCTACACCACCGACGGAACGCCGCCCACCGCGCAGTCGGCGCTCTATCAGGGCACACCGGTGCAATTCACCCGCACGACTCAGTTGCGGGCACAGGCATTCGCCGGCGGCGCGGCGTCCGGCAGGCCCGGCACGGCCATGTACGTCGCCCGCAACACCACCACGGCCCACGACCTGCCGGTGGTCCTGATCGACTCGTACGGCAAGGGCAAGCCCGGCCGGGATTACCTCGACGCCGCCACCATGATCTTCGAGCCGGGCGGCGGAGCGACGACGTCGCTGGCCGCGGCCCCGGCGGTCGCCACCCGCTCCGGATTCCACCTGCGGGGACAGTCGTCGGCCAGCTTCGAGAAGGCGCCGTACCGCCTCGAGTTCCGGGACAACGACAACGACGACGCCGACTACCCGGTGCTGGGGATGCCCGCCGACTCCGACTGGGTGCTGCGCGGGCCGTTCCCCGACAAGTCGCTGATCCGTGAGGCCCTGGTCTACGACCTCGGCAAGGAGATGGGGCTGAAGGTTCCCCGGTATCGGTTCGTGGAGCTCTACGTGAACGGCGACGCGGGTCCGGTCGGCTCCGACGACTACATGGGCGTCTACCTGCTCACCGAGACGATCAAGAACAGCAAGAACCGTCTCGACCTGAAGAAGCTGGACGAGGACGACACGAGCCTGCCGAAGATCACGGGCGGGTACATCTTCAAGTTCGAGTGGATGGCCGCGGAGGAGCCGACGCTGCCGTGCACCGGAGCGGCGGCCACCTGCTGGACCTACCTCGAAGTGGCCGACCCCTCGCCGCTGCAGCCGCAGCAGAAGGAATGGCTGCGGGGCCACATCCAGGAATTCCACAACGTGCTGCACTCGCAGAACTTCGCCGACCCGAACACGGGCTACCGGGCGTACATCGACGTGAACTCCTTCATCGACCAGCTCATCGTCTACGAGCTGAGCCGGAACATGGACGCCAACTATCGCAGCGCGTACTTCTACAAGGACCGCGACACCAAGATCTTCGCGGGCCCGCTGTGGGACTACGACCTCACCTTCGGCGTGGGCGGGTTCTTCCAGAACGACCAGGCCGCGGGCTGGCAGTACCAGCAGACCCGGCAGCCGGTCGCCAACGACTGGTTCACCCAGCTCATGCGGGATCCCGCCTTCGTCGACCAGGTCAAGTCGCGCTGGCAGACGCTGCGCCGCGGCCTGCTGTCCGACTCGGCCCTGCAGAGCAGGATGGATGCCCTCTCCGCGCCGCTGGCGAACGCGGCGCAGCGCAACTTCCAGCGCTGGCCGAACCTCACGACGCGGACCATCGGCTTCTTCAACACACCGACCGCCTCCACCTGGCAGGGGCAGGTGCAGTACCTGCGCGACTGGACGCTGCGCCGCGCCGCGTGGCTGGACTCGACGGCGGGGTGGGGCGGCCCGGTCACCTCGCCCAGCCCGAGTCCCTCGCCGAGCCCCTCCCCCAGCGTGTCGCCGAGCCCATCGCCGAGCCCATCGCCGAGCGCCAGTCCGAGTCGCTCGCCGAGCCCGTCGCCCAGCCCGTCGCCCAGCCCGTCTCCGTCCGGCGGGACGACCGGCGCGTGCTCGGCCACGATGCGGGTGGTGAACTCCTGGGCCGGCGGGTTCCAGGGTGAGGTCACGGTGCGCGCGGGCAACGCGGCGATCAACGGCTGGACCGTGAAGTGGACCTGGCCCGGTGGGCAAACCATCACCCAGCTGTGGGGAGGCCTGAGCTCCGGCTCCGGCTCGGCCGTGACGGTGCGCAACGAGACGTGGAACGGCTCGGTCTCGGCCAACGGGAGCACGACCTTCGGCTTCATCGGCAACGGCTCGTCGGCCACCCCGGCGGCCACCTGCACCAGCCCCTGACGAGGGACGCGGCCACCCGCATCAGCCCCTGACGGGGGACCTCGAGGTCCCGTTCCGGCCATCGGCCCGGACGGGACCTCGGCACGATCGCGGGACGCCTCAGCCGCCTCCGACGCACCGGGACACCAGCGCCGACATCACGGCGGGCGGCAGTGACGGATTGGCTGCGGCCGCCTCCCCCACCGCCTGGTCGTCGTCGGCGAGCAGCTCGACGACGAGCCGCGCCGCCACGTCCGCCGTCGTCCACAGCGCGAGCTCCGCGACGACCCCTATGTCGGCGTCCGCCGCGAGAGCCTCCGCCACGTCGGCCGGAAGACCGGGGCAGGCGGCCAGCCGCTCCCGGCGGCCGGGGTCCGGATCCGCCGCGAACAGGCGTGCCCACTCCGGACGGCCGGCTCCCACGGCGAGCAGTGCGAGCGCGGCGGACGGCTGCGCCACCGGATCGATGTCACCGGCCGTCAGCAGGCCCCGCTCCGCGAGCTCCACGGCACTGTCCTCGTCACGCGCGACCAGCGCCGCCGCCTGCTCGCGGGTCAGGTCCGCGCGCTCGGCCAGCCTGGCGGCGACGACCTCGTCCGCGGTCCTGACCAGCCGGTCCAGCAGATCGGACGGCAGGGCCGGATTGACCGCGAGGCCGTACAGGACATGGTCCACGGGGACATACTGCCCTGACCGTGATCACTCCGGCGTGGTCTCCGCGACACCGCCGAGAAGCCTCGGCACGCCTATCCGTGCCGCGGCCGTCGCCGCGGGCACAGCGTCACGCGTTCAGCTCTCCCCGGTGCCGACGTAGATCACCGCGTGCTTCACGGCGACGGGCGTCCACGGCACGATCACCACGGCGCCGTCGCGTTCGAAGACCCGCGCGTCCTCCCCGTCGGTGCCGTACTTCTGCGGCAACTCCGCCACCTCCGCCGCCTTGCCGGTGGCCGCGTCCAGGCGCACGAGCCGGGGAGGCAGATCGCGCCGGTCGCCGACTTCCAAGGCGAGCAGGCCGTGGTCGTCGGCGCGGACGAGAGTCAGCATCGTGGGCTTGGTGCCGGACGACTGCCACACCTGCCTGCCGGTCTTGAGGTCGAAGGCGAGCGCCTTGTCGCTCGACCGCGCCGCGCCCTTCACGTTCTCCGGGAAGGTCATGAGGTAGAGACGGTCGCCGTGCACGGCATAGCGGCGCTGCTCGAACATCCCGTTCACGAACGCCACGTTGTTCATCGCGAGCATGTCCACCTTGCCGGTCGTGAACTCGCTGACCTTGCCGCCCCGGTCGTCGAGGACGGTGAAGGTGTTCTTGTCGCCGTCCTCCTGACTGACGATCAGCGGGTCGGCCGACAGCATCGTGCTCATCAGGCGCAGCTCACCCGTCTTGTACTGCCACCCGGCCTTGCCGGTCTTCGGGTCGAGCGCCTGCACGACGCCGCCGGAGCCCTGGAAGGCGCAGTCGAGGAGCAGCGCCACACGGGTCGCCGCCGCGTTCACGTCCTTGATGTGGCAGCCGTCGGGCAACTGGTAGGTCCACTGCTTGCCGCCGTCGGACAGGCGGTAGCCGGACAGGACGCGGTTGGCGTACACCACGGCGATGTCGCCCGCGCTCATGATCTGCGGCACGACGAGCAGGTTGGCCAGCCGGGACTTCTCCGCCGGAATCTTGACCTTCCAACTGATCTTCCCTGTCGCGGTGTCGACGCCGGCCAGGTGGTCGCACAGCTGGTCGCTTCCGTACGCCACGGCGCCCTTGCCGCCGGCCAGGTCGGGAGTGGCGCCGCAGAGCTGGTCGCCGGGCGAGGGCGTGCCCCAGGCGCGCTTGCCCGAAGCCAGCTCGTAGGCGAGCACCCCGTCCCGCTGCACCCGCATCACGGTCTTGTCGCCGAGCCAGCTCGCGAACGCGAGCCCCTGGGTGAAGTCCATGCTGTCGGCGTTCGCGAGCGGGACGGACCACTCCTTCTCACCGCCGCCGCCGAGTCCGGTGCCGGAACCTCCGCCCGCGACGAACCAGGCGGTGCCCGCGCCCACCGCGAGCAGCACCACCAGCCCGAGCGCGACGAACAGCAGCGTTCTGCCTCTGCCTCCGGGCGCCTGCGGCTGTGGCGGGGAGCCTTGGGCGGGATGTGCCGGAGCGGCGTAACCCTGCTGGCCGGCGTAACCCTGGCCTGGGTAGCCCTGGCCTGGGTAGCCCCACTGCTGACCGGCGTAGCCCTGCTGATCCGGGTGCCAGGTCGCCTGGCCCTGCCCGGGCGGAATGGGGGCCGGAGCGGCCTGGCCCGGCTGCTGCTGTTCCCAGGGCTGCGGGTAGGGCGAACCGGGATACCCCTGCCCCGGCTGACCCTGAGCTGACTGGCCCGGCCCCGGGTACCCCTGACCCGCCTGGCCCTGACCCGGTTGCCCGTACGGTGCCGAGGCGCCGGGGGCGCCCGGGCCCCAGGTCGCGGCCTGGCCGGGCGGGCCGTAACCAGGAGGGCTTTGCGGGCCCGGCCCGGGCTGAGTCGGCGGGGCGGGCGCGCCCCACTGCCCCTGGCCACCAGGCTGACCGTACGCCTGCTGGCCGTAAGTTGGCTGGCCGTAGGTTGGCTGGCCGGACGCCGACTGACCGGGCGCGGGCTGCCCATAGGCCGGCTGGCCGTAGGCCGGCTGACCATACCCTGGTTGGCCGGGCGCGGGCTGGCCGTACGCCTGCTGGCCGGGCGCGGGCTGGCCCCACCCCCCTGCGTCACCCGGCTGTCCCTGGCCCGGGTTCGGCTGCTCCTGTCCGGTGGGGTACGGCGAGGGCGCGTTGGAGCCGATGTACGGGTCCCCGGCGTGCTGATCCGTCATGTCTCTCCCCGATCACGCGAGCTGGGAGCGGACGTAGCCCGCCCACTGCCGCTCGAAGCCCGCCTTCGTCACCCCGAGCGCCTGGAACAGGGCGGCCTCGCTGTCATCGCCGGACGCTCGGTAGGCCGCGACCACACCCTCGACCAGCTTCCGCTCGCCGTACTTCTCGGCGATGAATCGCATGGCCAGATGCCCCATGAGGTAGTTGGTGTTCGTCATCCCCTTGAAGTCCCAAAGAGCGTTGGTCGGCAGCGTGCCCTCGAAGGGCATGGCGAACCGCCCCTGCAGGTAGGCGCGGCCCTCCGGGAATCGCCGGTTCTCCCTGATCGGCCGGTCGCGGCCGGCCATGTACTCGGCGAAGCCCTCGACGATCCACTTCGACCTGCCGAGAAAGCTGAACTCCGCACTGTCGAGCCCGGCGATCAGCGAGTGCGCCAGCTCGTGCTCGGAAATCTCCAGGATTCCCTGCTCGTCCTTGAAGAACGCGGTGGTCGTGTCCATCACGACGCGGGTGCCGCCGACCTTCACCGTGTCGTCTCCGACCCCCCAGCTCGGCATCCCGATCGAGATGCCGGCCTCCTCCGCCTTGGCCGTACGGAACAGCCTGCCGAGCTGGGCCTGTCCCTCGACCAGCGCCACCACGAACCCGGTCGGCACGGCGGCGTTCGAATCCCCGTTCTTCCGCCAGAACGCGAGGCCGCCCGCGGCGGCGGCGGAGACCGTCGGCGCGACGCGCCGGGCCAGGGCGGCGTCCTGCGGCCTGGCGAGGACGAGGTTGCTCCCCGCCTTGACCACCGCGATGTCCGGCCAGATGTCCCACGGCCCCGGGTAGTACATGGTCTTCGACTCCTCGCCGCTGATCGTCGGCGGCGCGCCTGCCACCTTCGTCACGACGAGAGGCGCGTCCGGTGACGCCTTCTCGATGGTCCAGCGGTACCACTCGGCGACCGGACGCAGATCGATCCCGGTGAAGCGGTGGACGAACGCGACGTCCTGCGTGAACTTCACGCCCCGCCCGAAGCTGTCCTCGGCCCGGCCCTGGCGGCGCAGCACCTGATAGGACTTCTCGGCCAGCGGCATCTTGCGCAGGTTGGCGAAGACTCTCGCCTGACCGCGGACCAGAGCGGCGTTCCGCTTGTCGAAAATCGAGGTGAACGCCTTCGCGTCACCCGAGGCCAGCGCCTTGCTGTGCCCTTCGACCAGCTTGGCGATCTCCTCGTCCTTCACGACGACCGTGTTCGGGTCGGTGACGCCGTCACCCGTGGCATCGCCACCGGAGTCTCCGCCCCGCAGGACCAGGCCCACCCCCGCGCCCACCGCGACGACGAGGACGAGAGACACGACGCCGAGCGTCACCCACAACCCGCTCTTACGTACGGGAGGAGGAGGCGGAGGGGGTGACTGCCATTGCTGTGGTGGAGGACCGTACCCCCATTGCGGCTGAGGGGGAGCTGGAGTCTGCCACTGCGGCGGCTGAGGCGGATGCTGCTGATAACCGGGCCCCGTCGTCACTTCTGCCCCGCAATGATCACAGTTACCGAAAGGCGTAAATCGTACCAGTGGTCAAGAAGCGCCCACGGGCGCTTCCCCAAAGGCGCCATGGGCACTTCGATACGGCGTTTGACCAGGTGATTTGTCGCCTTCCAGCCGAATGCGCGGGGCCTTCACAGGGGTCCGCCGCCATTAGCGCGAACCGCCGGGTGCGGTACGCACCGAAGGTGGAACGATCCATTCTTATTGCGGCCGCCATATCGAATTGAACCGGTGATCACCTGAAGCCGAGCGTGTTCTTCGGGGTCGCGGAGCAGGACCGATCCGCTCAACGGCGGAACCCTCCGCACTGCGGCGGATGAACCGCGACGCCGCCGCCGACCGCCGATTCCCGATCCCCGATCCCCGATCCCCGATCCCCCCAGGCGAAGCGTCCCATTCGCACCGGAGCGAGACCGAGTAGGTTACGCCCATGTCTTTCCGGCTCACTCCTGGCGCATCGGGGGCCATCCGTCGTTTCGCGGGATGGGTCGCCCGGGGCACGGTCGGCCATCCCCTGCTCGACGGAATCGACTACTGGACCGAGTTGCGGGACTCGCCCTCCCAGATGGAAACCTGCTTCGCCATCTTCGCCAACGTCCTCGAACTCGACGACCGGGGAGAGCCCGTCAACGAGAAGTACGCCGAGCGCCGTGCCGCCACCTGGCTCTATCTGTACTGCACCGGAGAGCTTCCCCCCGGTGAGCCGGACCTTGAGCCGTGGGAGTGCGCGCTCCACTGACCCGGCATGACCGATACCGCTGACATGCGGGCGGTGGGATCGGCACGTCGACGCCGGCCGCGCCGGGCATAGGCAACCTGGTCACCGAGTGCGCCGCCCGCGGTGCCGGCCGTACGGTGCGACCGGCCAGTGGACGGAGCTCGGCGCTCGCCGAGGTCGCTCACCATGCCTGCCCCGCCTGCCGCTGACCGCCTGCCTCGGTCTGGACGAACCCACGATGTCCGGCCTCGTCGACCGCACCCAGCGCCGGGGCTGCTGACGCGCGGCGAGAACCCCGATGACGGCCGGGTCGTCGATGTGTACACATCCCCTGCCGGGCTCGAACTGGCCAAGCGGACGGAGGACGGCATGTGTCCCCCGCGCGAGCTACCGGCGAATGTCCACTGAGCGGTGACGATCTCGGACCGTCCGATCCGTAGCGTTACGACGCAGCCACGGCGCTCCGTCGCTTCCCGCCGCACCGCCGTGCGCGTGACTTCGTCATCGACTCCCTCACTGGAGGATTTCATGCTTGGCAGAATCAGGACATCCGCTGTGGCGGCGCTGTGCTGCACCGTGCTCGGCGTAGGGGTCGCCGGCTGCGGCGGCGACGCGCTGGAGAAATGGGACCCCTTGGCCTCCGCCACACGGACGCCCGACGCCACCCCGATCTCCGGGACAGAGAAGATCGATGTCGCGGGCCGGTCGGTGAACGTGTCCTGTTCGGGCGACCCGGAGAAGGGCAGGCCGGTCGTCATCCTGATGCACGGGGCGGGCGATGGGCTGGACAAGCTGGCCGACATCCAGAAGACGCTGAGCAAGCGGAACCGGGTCTGTTCCTACGACCGGCTCGGCTCGGGCGCGAGCGACCAGCCGGACGGCGCTCAGAGCTTCGCCGACACGGGCGGGATCCTGACCTCGGTGCTCGACCGCGTCGCCGGCGACAACCCGGTCGTCCTGGCCGGACACTCGCTGGGCGGGCTGATCGCCGCCAGGTACGCCCCCGAGCACCAGGACAGGGTCAAGGGGCTGGTCCTCATGGACGCCACCCCGCCCACCATGGCGCACGACATGGCGAAGGCGATCCCCGAGTCCGCCACGGGCCCGGCGGCGGAGTTGCGCGCACAGAACCTCGCGATATTCCAGGGCGAGAACCCGGAGAAGCTCGTCGTCCCCGACGGCAAGGTCCGTTCCGCCGGGAGCATCCCCGTGGAGGTGATCCAGCACGGGACGCCGTACCTCGCGGCCGTCCCCAAGTACGGGCCGCGTCTTGAGCAGGCGTGGGCCACGGGCCAGCGCAAGTGGCTCGCGCTGTCCAGCGACAGCAAGCTGACCACGGCCGCGAAAAGCGGCCACTACATCTACGTCGACCAGCCCGATGTCGCCGTGAAGGCCATCGAACGCGTCACCGCGCAGGCCGCACGTCAAGCGCATGGGGAGTGACCGGCGTCCCGGTGACTCGGGGTCGATTCCCGTCACGACCTCGCCGCGTCGAACAGGGGCCGGCGCAGCCAGGTGGTGAAGTAGTGGTCGCTCGGACGCGGGTCCCAGACCGTGTCGATGCTCAGCAGGGGAGAGGGAACGGGACCTTCTCGATCCGCAGGCCGACGAGCGTCCGCAGCGCAGAGGCGACCCGGTAGCTCAGGAGGGCGACCCCGCCCGCATCGCGTACACACATGTTCCACATGGCCCGACATGGATCACCCGCATGACCCGAGCCCTGTCGGCGCTCAGGCTGGAGCGAGGACGCAGAACTCGTTGCCCTCCGGGTCGGCGAGGACGATCCACGAGACGTCGCCCTGGCCGACGTCGGCGGGCCTCGC
>NZ_JBFAOO010000163.1:0-16810 GCF_040675265.1 Microbispora sp. NPDC049633 | reverse complement strand
CATGTTCTGGCCGTCACCGATGAGGGTCTGGTCGATGGGGCCGGTGCCGGAGCCGGTGATGCTCGCCGTGGACAGCGTCTGCTGCGCCGACCAGCCGTTGGGGTTGGTGGGGTCGGTGGAGGTCCGGTAGGAGAAGGCGGTCCCGCCCCACTGGTAGGCCAGCACCCAGATGTTCTTGGGCGCGAAGTAGAACAGGGTGGGCGCGACGGCGGAGAAGTTCATCGTGTTCTGGCTGGCCGAGGCCATGTCGGACCAGTTGGTGAACAGGCCGAAGTTCATCGAACCCCAGCGCGTTCCGGTGTCGTGCGTCGTCGCGTAGACCAGGTGCTTGCCGTTGTAGACGACGTTGGTGAAGTCCTTGAGCGAGACCCATCCGGACTTCGGGTTCGCGAGCGAGCCCGTGGAGGTCCAGCGGTACCGCGACGGGAGGTCGCACGTGCCGCCGGTCGGCGTCGCCGACGGAGACGGAGACGGGGACGCAGGGGCCGACGGCGACTGCGACGGTGACTGCGCCGGGGAGGGGCTGGGCGAGCCCGGGCTGCCGGTGCAGGCCACACCGTTCAGGGAGAACGAGGTGGGCACCGAGGCGGAGCCGTTCGAGGAGCCGTTGAACCCGAAGCTCGTGCTGCCCCCGCTGGGGATGCTGCCGTTGTAGGAGACGTTGGTGGCGGTCACCGACGAGCCGGACTGGGTGTGGGTGGCGCTCCAGATCTGGCTGATCTGCTCGCCGCCGCCGAAGGACCAGGTCAGCCGCCAGCCGTTGACCGCGTCACCGAGGTTGTTGATGGTGACGTTGGCGTTGAACCCGCCCGGCCAGCTCGAACTGATGGTGTAGTCGACCCGGCAGGCGACGGCGGCCTGGGCGGGCTGCGTGGCCATCAGGGCGCCGGCTCCCGCCAGCAGGACCGGAATGGAGCCGATCGCGAGGCCGCGGCGCGAGGCCCGCCGGGGCGGCGCCGTGATCGCGGCGGCGGAGGGGCGCGGTGACCGCGCTCGCCAGGGCAGACGCATTCGAAATCTCCTCATCATCATGTCCGGCCGTTGTCGGGGCTGGTGCACGCAGCGATCGGGTGCCGCGGTGCCGTTCGCGGTGAACCCGAACGTTGTGGAGCCAGCCGGCGACGACGGAGCCGTTGTATGAAAAGCGGACACGCGGGGGGTCACTCCGCGCGATCGACGCCGCGTCCCGTGATCAGGGAACGCACACCACCAGGGCGTCGCGAACGGCGGTCCTCACCGCACACCACCACAGGGCAGGAGGAAGCCGCCTTGAGGACACAGTCTGGAAATCATGCCGAAATGTGTCAAGTCCCCCGCGAAAGTTTCAGAGTGACGCTCGCGCGTCACCCGCCGCGTCCGCTGATAGCGCCTGATGGAACGTACGCCCGTCCGTCGCCCCGCCGTGGGCGGGGGCGCCGTCCTTGACGTCGCCGCTCCGTCTCGTATTGGATCCGACCTGCTGCGACCAACCGGCGGAGAACGCGCGGCAGGGAAGTGTTAACGCTAACAACACGCCGGGCGCCACCACCCGGCGGCCATGGTGCGGGGCGCTCCGGCGGACAGACACCGCGTCCCCGGAGCCGCCACCCCGAGAGTCACCAGTGAGGAGGTTCACGGCGGCGAGGACGACGTCCGTCGCTTCACCCCGAAACGGTCGAAGGGCGGCTGGATCGCCGGGGTGCTCGGCGACATCGCGGGCCGGCCGGGCGACTAGGGTGGCGAGTCGTCCTCGGCGGAAGGAGCGCGGTGGCGACGCCCATCACGGGTGCCAGATCCGGTGTCGTCACCGGGGCGCTGGCGTTCAGCGGCATGGTGGTCTCGATGATGTTCACCCTGGTGGTGCCCATCATCCCCGACCTGCCCCGCCTGCTGTCGGCCCCGGCGGAGGACGCCTCCTGGGCCGTCACCGCCACGCTGCTGTCCTCGGCCGTGTTCACACCCGTGAGCGGACGGCTCGGCGACATGTACGGGAAACGTCGCCTGATGGTGGTCAGCCTTGTGCTGATGGTCGCCGGGTCGGTCGTCTGCGTGGCCGGGAACTCGCTGCTCGTGGTGGTGATCGGGCGGGCGCTGCAGGGCTGCGCCGTCGGCGTCATCCCGCTGGGCATCAGCATCATGCGCGATCTGCTGCCGCCCGAGCGGCTCGGCTCGGCGATGGCGCTGATGAGTGCCACCCTGGGCGCCGGCGGCGCGATCGGGCTGCCGCTGGGCGCCCTCGTCGTGCAGCTCGTCGACTGGCACATGCTCTTCCTGACGGCGGCCTGCATGGGCGCGGTGGGCCTCGTCCTCACCCTCGCGGTGGTGCCCGCCTCCCCGCTGCGCACGGGCGGAAGGTTCGACTTCCTCGGCGCCGCGGGGCTGTCGGCGGGTCTGGTGTGCCTGCTGCTGCCGGTGAGCAAGGGCGGCGGCTGGGGCTGGGGCAGTCCTCTCACCCTGGGGTTGTTCGCCGCGTCGGCGGTGATCCTCCTCGTGTGGGGGTTCGTCGAGCTGCGGGTGGCCGATCCGCTGGTCGACCTGCGGGCGACCGCCCGGCGCGAGGTGCTGATCACGAACGTCGCGTCCATCGCGTTCGGGTTCGCCATGTTCGGGCCCAGCCTGGTGTTCCCGCAGGTGCTCCAGGCCCCGGGGGTCACCGGTTACGGCCTGGGACTGTCCCTGTTCGAGGCGGGGCTGTGCATGGCCGTCGGCGGCGCGATGATGATGGTGCTCTCGCCGGTCTCGGCCCGTGTCACCGGCACGTACGGGCCTCGGGTGACGCTCATGATCGGCGCCCTGTGCGCGGTCGCCGGTTACGCCGTCGCGCTGTTCCTGATGGACGACGTCTGGCACATCGTGCTCGCCGCGACCGTCGTGTCCTCCGGGGCCGGCCTCGGCTACTCCGCCATGCCCGCCTCGATCATGGGCGCGGTGCCCGCATCCGAGACCGCCGCCGCCAACGGCTTCAACTCGCTCATGCGCTCCATCGGCACGGCTTCGGCCAGCGCGGTGATCAGCGCCGTCCTGGCGGCCCACATCGTGCCGGCCGGGGCCTTCTCGCTGCCGTCCCGTGAGGGGCTCCGGCTCGCGTTGATCACCACGACGGTCGCGGCGGCTGCCGCGCTGGTCATCGCCGCGCTTCTCCCGCGGGGACGCGGGCGCGCCGGCCCGACGGCGAGCGGGCGCCGGCACCTGTTCAGGCGGAGCGGGCGAGATCGGCCTCCACGGCGCCCGCGACACGGGAAAGAATGTCGACCAGCGACGGCAGCCGACACTTGTCGTAGCGTCCGCTCGGCATCGACACCGACAGACCGGCGAGGGCGTTTCCGTCCGGGTCCCTGACCGGCACGCCGGGCGCCACCACGCCGCGCTCCGAGCGGCCCTGGTCGAGCGCGAAGCCCTTGCGCCGCGCCCGGGCCGGCCCGGTGCGCGGCCGAACACCATGCCTGGCGCAGGTGCGGCAGGGCCCGCCGCCCGCGGACGGGAGGCGGCCGGGGGCGAGTGGGCCGTGAGCTCTCGCCGGTCTTGAGGCGAGCTTCCGGCTAGCCATCTTCGGTATCGCGTTCCCGCTCCAGGCCGAGGCGGACCCGGATCCTGATGATCAGCGTGGACAGAGCGGGCGGGATGGTCAGAACGAAGGCGAACGCGTCGGCGAGGCTTGAGCGGCCCATCTGGTAGGTCACCCATGCGAGGAAAGGCGCGAGAGCGAGCCAGGGCCGGCCGCGGGTCGCGAAGGCGGGAGTGAGGATCCTCCGGATCAGGACGCGCGCATGGGGTCGCCAGAGCAGGACCGCCATGCCGGGCACGCCGCAGAGCGTCTCGAGGATGTACGCGCCTCGGCGATTGTCCACTTCGGCGAACTGGACGGACCATTCCCGCAGATAACGGTGGCGCGCGGACGAGGGAAAGACCATGGACGCCGCACGTACCGCCATGAACCCCCGGCCTGGGTCCAGCCGTTCGTGGGCCAGGCGTTCCAGCTCGACGGCGACGGGCTCCAGGTTGAGCCGCCGCGCCACGGGCACGATCCATTCCAGCGTGTTCAGGCTCTTGAGACGCTGCTTGTGCGGGGGCAGATGCCCGATCGTCCGCATGTTGTGCAGGCGGTCGAAGAGCTTGAGCAGCATGACCCGCCGGTCGCCCGGCATCGGCCCGCCTTGGTCCAGAGCCGTGAAAGAGGCCACGAGGCCCGCGATCTCGGCGCCGAACTCGGCACGAAGAACGTCGAGGTCGTACCCCGCGTCCACGATGTCATGGAGCAGGGCCGCGCAGACGGTCGCCGCGTCGGCCTTCGTCGTCGCGGCCAGCGACGCGACCTCGACGAGGTGGGTGATGTAGGGGTCGCCGCTGCGGCGGAGCCGACCCGCATGGTGCTTCGCCGCGCGCCGGTACGCGCATTCGACCAGCTTCAGGTCGCCGTCGTCGAAGCGATCCGCGAGCCGGCCGAGCAGCGGCCCGATGGTCGTTTCCATGGTCATGCCCCCTGCGTTCCCAGCCGGGCGCGGAGGCCGCCTCTCGCGCGAGCGCGAGCCGCCCCTTCCGCCTTCTCGCGGGCCCGCACGGCGCCCTCGCGTGTCAGACGGTAGTACCTGCGCGGCGGACGCCCGGCCCGCTCGTCCGAGTCCGGATACTCCCACCGGCTCTCCAGCCACCCGTACGCCTCCAGATCCATCAGCCGCTTGTAGAGCGTTCCGTTGGCCAGGCCGGTGGCCGCGCGCAACTCCAGCCCGTAGAACTCCCTGTCCGGTTCCGCGAGGAAGACATCGATCACTTTCAGCGTGGGACTAGTCATGCGGGGCTTATCCGACATATGTCGATTTTGCGATTTCTGCTCGTTCTCGCCTATAGCCGCGCGATGAGTCCCGCCTTACCCGCGGCATAGCCTGCCCGCCGGGCCCTTCGGGCACCCGAGATGCGTACGGACGTACATATCGTGTGTACACTCGTACATATGGCGCCTGACTCGGACGGCCGCTCGATGCGCGAGCGGATGCTCGCCGGTGACCTCTACATCGCCGACGACCCGGAGCTGGCCGAGCACCAGCTGCGGGCCATGGACCTGATGGAGGCGTTCAACGCCACCCCCGCGCGCGACTCCCGGGAGCGTGGGCGGCTGCTCACCGAGCTGCTGGGGGAGATCGGCGAGGACACGCACATCCGGCCGCCGCTGCGGGTGGACTACGGCAGCCACATCCGCATCGGCGCCCGCTCGTTCGTCAACTACGGTCTCGTCGCCCTCGACGTCGCGCCGATCACGATCGGCGACGACGTGCAGATCGGTACGAACGTCCAGCTGCTCACCCCGACTCACCCGGTGGACCCGGAGCTTCGCCGCGCGAAGTGGGAGGCCGCCAAGCCGATCACCATCGGCGACAACGTGTGGCTGGGCAGCGGGGCGATCGTGCTGGCGGGAGTCACCATCGGGGACGGCAGCGTCGTCGGCGCCGGCGCGGTGGTGACCCGGGACCTGCCGGCGAACGTCGTGGCGGTGGGCAACCCCGCCCGGGTGATCCGGACGATCGGCCCGGGCGCGGCGTGAGCGGCCCCGCCGCCGCTTCGCTTCCGCCGGTCCCACGGCGGCCCCGCCGGCACGACCCCGGACGGCGGGACCGGCTGATCGACGCCGCGCTGGCCGTCATCGCCGAGCGGGGCGTGGCCGGGACGACGCATCGGGAGATCGCCCGCGTCGCCGACGTGCCGCTGGGGTCGACGACCTACCACTTCACCTCGCTGGAGGAGGTGCTCGCCGAGGCGTTCACCCGGCACGCCGAGTCCGTGGCCCGCGTCTTCGACGAGCGCATGCGTGCCGCCCGGGACCGGGAGGCGGCGGTCGAGGCCGTCATCGCGCTGGTGTCGGACGACCTGCTCGGCGCACAGCGCGACCTCGTCCTCGCCGTGGAGCTGTATCTGGCCGCGGCGCGCAACCCGGCACTGAGGGCCGTCACCCAGGCGTGGATGGCGCGCAGCCGTCAGGCGCTGGAGCGTCACTTCGACCCCACCACGGCCCGGGAACTGGACGCGCTCATCGAGGGGCTCGTGCTGCACAGCGCGTTGTCGACCGACCCGATGACGCCCGAGCAGATCCGCCACGCCATCGACCGTTACCTGCGCTGAACCGCGCCGTTCCCTCGACCGCACCACCGTGATCGGAAAGCCCATGCCCGCCGCCCTGTCTTTGACCGCACCCACTCGTCAGGCGCGCCAGGCCCGCGCCGCCGTCGCCGCTCTGTTCCTCACCAACGGCGCCGTGTTCTTCAACGTCGTCCCGCGATATCCGCAGATCAAGGCCGATCTCGGGGTGAGCAACGCCGTCCTCGGGACCGCGCTGGCCGGGACCTCGATCGGTGCGTTGCTGGCGGGGCTGCTGGCCGGCGCCGCCATCCGCCGGTTCCGATCCGCGCGCGTGGCGGCGTTGGGGATCGTCGTGACCACGATCGCGACGCTGGTCATCCCCATCGCGCCGAACTGGATCGCGCTGGGCGGCGCGCTGTTCGTGGTGGGCGCTCTCGACGCGGTCGTCGACGTCGCGCAGAACGCCCACGGCCTGCGGGTGCAACGCCTGTACGGGCGGTCCATCCTCAATTCGCTGCACGGCCTGTGGAGCGTCGGCGCGGTCATCGGCGGTCTGATGGGCTCGGCCGCGGCCGGGCTGCACATCCCTCTCCCGGTCCACCTGGGCATCTCCGCGGCGCTGTTCAGCGTCGTCGCCGTCGTCGCCCACCGGTTCCTGCTGCCCGGCCCGGACGACGCCGAGCGGTCCGCCGAAGCGCAGGACCTCGCCGCCGCCGACGGCCACCCGGCCGCCCCGCCCGCCCACGCGGACCGGCGCGGAGGCCGGCGCTCGTTCACCGGTCCCGCCGTGCGGATGCTCGCCGTGCTCGGCGTGCTCGCCGCCTGCGGCGCCCTGGTCGAGGACGCGGGCGCGTCCTGGGGCGCCCTCTTCCTCAGCGACTTGCACGCGAACGCCGCCACGGCGGGCCTGGCCGTCGTCGCCTTCCAGGCCGCCATGACCGCCGGCCGTCTCACCGGCGACCGCGTCGTGAACCGCTTCGGCCAGCGCATCGTGGCCCGTGCGGGCGGCGTCCTGGCCGCCGCCGGCATGGGCGCCGCTCTCGCCGTGCCGTCGGTCGCGACCGCGCTGGCCGGCTTCGCCCTGGCCGGGCTCGGTGTCGCCACCCTCGTGCCCGCCACCATGCACGCCGCCGACGAGCTGCCCGGGCTGCCCGCCGGCACCGGCCTGACCGTCGTCAGCTGGCTGCTGCGCGGAGGATTCCTGCTGTCGCCACCCCTCGTCGGGTTCGTCGCCGACCTGATCAGCCTGCGCGTCGGGTTGCTGTCCGTCGTCCTGGCCGGTGCCGCCACCGTCGTCCTCGCCCGCGTCCTCGTGAACCGTACGTAGTCCGGGCCCAGCGGCGGGCGTGAACCGGCCGGCACCGCCGATCGGCCGCCCGTCGCCCGTTGGGTCTTGACATTGGGCTGGGGAAGCCCCTAAATCCTGATGTTACCGGTAACGCATTCTCAACATCCCGGAAACAAGCAAGGTGCCGGCCACTCCGGCAGAACCGCGAGCGCGTGGCGGCCGGCCCTCATCCGTCCATCCGTCGGCATCGGCTCCGGCCGGCCCGTACCTCATGCGGGACGACGCCCGCTCTCGCCCGTCTCCCACCCCCAGGAGAAGAACATGCGCGATACATCCCCTCTGTTACCCGGCCGGGCGCGCCGTGGACGGCCGTCGCCGGCGGCCGTCGCCGCGTGCGTCGTGGCGGCCCTGGCGACCATGCTGGCGAGCGCGCTGACGTGGGCGGCGCCCGCCTCGGCGGCGGTGGCTCCGCTGGTGAGCGCGGCGGCGGGGCGCTGCCTCGACGTGAAGGGCAACGTCGACACGCTGGGCACCCCGCTGGACATCTGGGACTGCAACGGTCAGGCCAACCAGGGGTTCGAGTTCACCTCGGCGGGTGAGCTGCGGACGATGAACGGCACGCGCTGCGTGGACGCCTACAACAACCAGACCTCACCGGGCACGCAGGTGATCATCTGGTCGTGCAACGGGCAGGCGAACCAGAAGTGGCGGCAGAACGCCGACGGGTCCGTCACCGGGACGCAGTCGGGCCTGTGCCTGGACGTCGACCACGGGGGCACGGCCAACGGCACCGCGGTCATCCTGTGGACCTGCAACGGCCAGAGCAACCAGAAGTGGGGCGGCGGCACCGGAACCGGCGGCGGCACGCTCGTCGTCGACGCGGCCACCGTCGTGCGGCCGGTCACGCGGGTCGGCTCGGGCACCCTCTACGGCCTGTCCGACGCGAACACCCCGCCGGTGTCGGTCATGCAGCCGCTGAAGCTCAAGCAGCTGCGCCAGCCCCCGCCGCTGCACGAGCACCGGCCCAACGGCGTTCCGTCGCCGATCGGCGACACGCTGAACGTCTGGAGGAACGCCGCGGCCATCGGCGCGGTGATCACCGTCGACATGGCGGACAGCTTCGACGGCTTCCCGTACTGGTGGACGAACTGGAACGACTGGTACAGCCGGATCGACAAGATGATCGCCGCGGCCAAGTCGGCGGGCGTCACCAACATCGACGCGTGGGAGCCGTGGAACGAGCCCGACTGGACCTGGCCCTCGGGGTCGGGCGTCTCCTTCAACGAGGGCTGGGTCCGCACCTACCAGCGCATCCGGCAGAGCGAGCCGAACGCCGCCATCATGGGGCCGAGCTACTCCTACTGGGACGTCAACCGGATGCGGGCCTTCCTCACCAACGCCAAGGCCACGAACACGGTGCCCCAGGTGGTGTCGTGGCACGAGCTGAGCGGCTGGCGGCAGGTCACGGGCAACGTCCAGGCCTACCGGAACCTGGAGCGTGAGCTCGGCATCTCCCCGCGGCCCATCTCGATCAACGAGTACGCCGCGACCGGCGAGATCGACGTCCCCAGCAGCGCGAACCACTACGTGGCGCAGTTCGAGCGCGCGGGCGTGCGCGACGCGCAGCGGGCGTTCTGGTACGAGGCGGGCACTCTCAACGGCCTGCTGTACAACGGCCGGCCGACCGCGTCGTACTGGATGTACAAGTGGTACGCGGACCAGACCGGCAACATCGTCAAGGTGACCCCGACCACGGCCAACGACGGCGTGGCCGCCTACGACGCGGGCAGCAGGACCTTCAGCGTCGTCTTCGGCGGCCAGTCGGGGAACGGCTCGATCCGGGTGGACGGCATCGGCGCGCTCGGCTCCTCGGTCACCGCCACCCTCGAGTCGGTGCCCGGCTCGGGACGCACGACGAACGTCTCCGGGCCGACCACGCTGTCATCGAACGCCTACACCGTCACCAACGGCAGCGTCACGATCCCCATCGCCAACCAGAACGCGAACGGCGCCTACCGCCTCGTTCTCACCCCTCGCTGAGCGGCGCGCCGGTCGCCGGGGCGCGGCCCCCGGCGACCGGGAGGTGAAAGGCCGCCGGCACCCCTCGCCGGTGCCGGCGGCCCTGCCCGCCGTCCTCCCTACTCGCGGATCAGGTGGACCAGGGCGCTGGCGTAGTCGCCGGGAGCCAGGTCGGGGAACACGCCGTGGGCGAGCAGGACGGCGCCGTGATGGATCCGGCCGGTGGAGCGGTCGCGGTAGCGGGCGCCGGGATCGAGGGCGCGCAGCCGGACGCCCGGCTCGGGATGGCCGAACCGGCGGGAGCGCCGGTGGACGAGCACGGCCGTCTCACTCCCGTCGGGGGCGAGGTACTGCACGGCCGACAGCTCGCGGTCCGGAGGCAGCAGACGGTACTGCCGGCCGTGTTGGACGAGCGGACGGATCCGCTTGTAGTCGGCGACCAGCTCCGCGGCCCGTTCGAGCTCCGCGTCGCTCCAGTCGGTGAGGGCGCCGCCGATACCCAGCACGCCGGCCATCGCGACGTGGAAGCGGAAGTCCAGCGGCGTCTCCCGGCCGGTGTAGGGGTTGGGGCTGTCGGTGACCCAGGCGCCCATGACGCGGGCGGGGTAGAGCTGGCTGAAGCCGTGCTGGATCTCCAGCCGGTCGAGGGCGTCGGTGTCGTCGGAGGTCCACACCTGGTCGGTACGCCGGAGGACGCCGAGGTCGACCCGCCCGCCGCCGCTGCTGCAGGACTCGATGCGCACGTGCGGGTGGGCCGCGCGCAGCCGGTCGAGCACGGCGTACAGGGCGCTGACGTGGCCGGTCCACAGCCGCTCGTCCGGTCCCGCCTCCGTGAAGGGGCGGTTCATGTCCCACTTCAGGAAGTCGACGGCGTTCTTGGCGAGCAGCTCGTCAAGGGTCCGGTAGAGCCAGTCGGCCACCTCCGGCCTGCTCAGGTCGAGCACGAGCTGGTTGCGGTGCTCGGTGCGCCGCCGGTTCGGCCGGTGGATGACCCAGTCGGGATGGGCGCGGTACAGATCGCTGTCCGGGTTGACCATCTCCGGCTCCACCCACAGGCCGAACAGCATGCCCAGCTCGTGCACCCGGTCGATCAGCGGCCCGAGTCCGTCGGGGAAACGGCGCGGGTTGGGGTGCCAGTCGCCGAGCCCCGCCGCGTCGTGCGTGCGCGCGCCGAACCAGCCGTCGTCCACCACGAACAGCTCGACGCCGATCCGGGCGGCCTTCTCCGCCAGCTCGATCTGGCCGTCGAGCGAGACGTCGAAGCCGGTGGCCTCCCAGGAGTTGTACAGCACGGGCCGCGTCTCGCCGGGGTGCGGCAGCACGTGCCGCAGCTGGTGGTCGTGCCAGGCGCGGCTCGCGGCGCCGAAGCCGCCGTCGGTGTACAGGCCCGCGCACACGGGGGTGACCAGTTCCTCGCCGGCGGCCAGCTCCCGCGTCACCGGGTCGTGCCCGGCGCCGGCCGAGAGCGTCACCCGCTCGGTCGGGAGCCGCTGCGCGGTGAGCCGCCAGCTTCCGCTCCAGGCCAGCGCGCAGGAGTAGACCTCGCCGTGCTCCTCGCCCGCCGTCCCGTCGTCGACCATCGCCCAGGGGTTGGCCTGGTGGCTCGTCACGCCCCGCCGGCTCGTCGTGACGGTCTCGCCGTACGGCAGCTCGGTGCGGTGCAGCCGGGTCTCGGCGCCCCACTGACCGCGCACGCAGCTGAGCCGATAGCCGTCCATGCGGGGGAGCACCCAGGTGGCGGAGTCGGCCCGTACGACGGTGACGGGCTCGCCCTCGTTGCGCAGCACCAGGTGCCGCTCGATGACGTCGCTGTCCTCGTGCACGCCGTAGTGACACTCGACGGTGAGCGGATAGTGGCGGTCGGCGAACGTCAGCACCAGCTCCCGATCGGTACGGCGTTGGCCGGTGGGGACGAGCTCCAGATCCCGGGTGCCGTCGGCGAAGCGCACCTGCACGGCCGCGTGCCCGTAGAACAGGCCGCCGGTCGCGGTCAGGTCCAGCGTGCCCTCGGCGGCGTCCTCCACGGGGCGGAACGGCGGCCGCGGCAGCAGCGGCAGCGAGGCCGCCTGCTCGACGGTGAGCCGGGGGCCCCAGTGCAGCACGCGCAGCCGGTCATGGTCGTCGAGATGCAGGACGTAGGAGGAGGACGGCCCGGACAGCACCCAGAGGCGGCGTTCGGAGTCGTGGACGATCATGTTGGCCTTCCGATGCGAAGAGGGCTTGGGCGGTGGGGGACGAGGACATGCCGAACGCCCGCCGCCATGGAGGGCGGCGGGCTCGGGAAGGAGGGCGCCGTCCGGTGGCGGGGCACACGGTGGTCGATCCGGGACGGCGCCGAGGTCAGGACGGGGCGGGGCCGCTGCTCTCCCGCACGATGAGCTCCGGCTCGCTCCAGGCGGGCACGGGAGGGGCGGTCTGCGGCTCCAGCCTGCGGTGCAGCAGGCCGAAGCAGGCGCGGCCGAGCCCTTCGAAGTCGAGCCGGACGGTGGTGAGCGAGGGGTTGAGGTAGGCCGAGGGCGGGGCGTCGTCGAAGCCCACCACACTGAGGTCGCCGGGGATGTCCCGCCCGGCCTCACGGGCGGCCCGCATGACGCCGAGCGCGAGGTCGTCGTTGCCGCACAGGATGGCGGTGACCGAGCGGTCCGCCAGCAGGGAGCGGACGGCGAGGTAGCCCGAGCGCGGAGTCCACCCCCCGTGCGACGGCTCGGGCACCGGGCGGTCCGCGGCGCGCAACGCGTCCTGCCAGCCCTGGGTCCGCTGGGGGGACGGGCTGGTGGAGGAGGGGATGGCCACGTAGTGGACCGTCCGGTGTCCCAGGCCGAGCAGGTAACGGGTCGCGTGCGCGGCGGCGGCCCGGTCGTCCAGCCAGACCTGCCACGGGCCGCCGTCCGCGGCGTCGCCCTCGTCGGGGCGGCGTTCGACGGCGGCGGCCACCGGGACGTCCGGCGGCAGCGCCCGGAGCGCGCGCACGCCCGCGTCGTCGTAGGCGATCACCATGACGGGCTCCCCGGGCCGGTTGAGCCGCAGGGCGATGTCCGTCTGCTGGGACTCCGGCTCCAGGACGCTTATGCCGACGGAGAAGCCGGCCGTCCTGGCCGCCTCCTCCATGCCGCGCAGCGTGGCGGCCGCGCCGTACAGGGCGGTGTCGGAGGTCAGTACGGTGACCGACCGCACCGGGCCTCCCGCCAGCGTCTGGGCCAGCTTGTTGGGCCGGTAGCCGAGCTCGGCGATGACCTGCAGGACCTTGGCCCGGGTCGCCTCGCTGACCCGGGCCTTGCCGTTGATGACACGAGAGACGGTCTGCTGCGAGACACCGGCCACACGTGCGACGTCCCAGATGCTCGCCGAGCGGCCGCGAGAAGCGTCCTGCGCTGGCATGTGACCGGTAACTCCCATAGCTCCAGAGCCTACTTGATGGCGGCGTTCGCCTCGTCGTTGATTTTCTTGGCCGCGTCCTGCGCCGGCATCTGCCCGAGCCAGACCTGGTTGAAGATGTCGAGCGCCTTCACGTTGTAGGTGTCGGCCGCCTCCGTGAGGGGGTAGCCCATCGTGGTGCCCTCGGCCGCCTTCTTGAACCCGGTGACGTCCACGCCCTTGGCCTTCCACGCCTCGGCGAAGACGTCGTTGAGCGAGCTGATCCCCGGCCAGACGGCGCCCGCCTGGGCCACGGCCTTCTGGTGCTTCTCCGAGGTCAGCCACTTGAGGAGTTCCCACGCCTCCTTCGGGTGCTTGGTCCCGGAGTAGATCGCCTCGGTCAGGCCGTTGTAGACGCTGCCCTTGCCGACCGGCCCCGCGGGCAGGTCGGCGACGCCGAAGCCGCCGTCGGGAAGCGCGGTGTCGAAGGCGCGCAGCATCCAGCTTCCGTCCATCGCGGTGGCCGCCTCGCCGCGACCGACGACCTGGTCGAGCGACGGGCCGTTGGGCGGGTTGGTGACCGTGGCGGGCACGGCGACGTGATACTTCAGCCGCAGGTCCTGGACGAACTGGATGGCCTGCACGCAGGCCGGCTGATCGATGGTCCACCGGCCCCACGGCTTGTCCTGGAGCTTGCACCCGTTCTGCAGCGCGAAGTTCCACCAGTCCTGCTGGCCGGTGGGCGCCTGCATGGCCAGGCCGTACTGCTTGACCTTCTCGGGGTCGAAGCCGGGCTCGTCGGCGCGCTTGCCGTTCTCGTCGACCGTCAGCTTCCGCAGCGTCTTGACGAAGGTGCCGCCGTCGGCGGGGTTCCAGGTGAGGCCGTCGAGGTCGGCGGGGGTGAGCCCGGCCTCCTTCAGGGCCTTGGCGCTGTAGAAGAGCCCGATGGTGTCCCAGTCTTTCGGCAGGCCGTACACCTTGCCGTCCACCTTCCAGCCCTCGGCGAGCTTGGGGTCGTAGCCGGAGGTGTCCACCTTGTCCTGTGCGATGAGCGGCGCCAGGTCGGTGAGCACGCCCTCCTTGCCGAACTTGGGGAAGTAGGAGACGTGGTCCCAGAAGACGTCGGGCGCCGAGCGCCCGGCGAGCTGGGTCTGCAGCTTGCTCCAGTAGTCGTTCCAGTTGTTCAGCTCGATCTGGACCTTGATGGTCGGGTGGGCCTTCTCGAACTCGCGGATCGACTGTTCGATCGGCGGCTTCTGCACCTCGTCCCACATCGCGTAGCGCAGGGTGACGGCGCCGCCGGAGGAGCCGGAGTCGTCCGAACCTCCGCCGCAGGCGGCCAAGGCCAGGAGGGCCGCCGTCGCGACCATAGATAAACCGATTTTTCTGGACATAGCTGCATGCCCTTCTTCTCTGTGGAGGTGGTTACTTCAGCCCGGTCAGGGCGATCGAGCGGACGATGTGCCGCTGGAACAGCAGGAAGATCACGATGAGTGGGAGCAGCGCCAGGGCGGCGGCCGCCAGGATCAGGTGGTACTGCGAGGAGTACTGGCCCTTCAGCGCCGAGATGCCCAGCGTGACGACCCTGACCGCGTCGCCGTTGGTGATGATCAGCGGCCACAGCAGTGTGTTCCAGGTCGTGATGAACGTGATGGTGGCGAGCGTCGCGAGGATCGGGCGGCTCAGCGGGAGCACGACGCGGGTGAGCACCGTCCAGGTGCCCGCGCCGTCGATGCGCGCGGCCGACTCCAGGTCCCTGGGAATCGTGCGGAAGTACTGCCGTACCAGGAAGATCCCGTACGGCGTGCCGAACGCGGTGGGCAGGATCAATCCGAGATAGGTGTCGATCAGCCCGAACTCCCGCATGATCAGGAAAAGCGGCACAAGGGTGACGATCTGCGGCACCATCATCGTCGCGAGGTAGCCCCAGAACAGCGCGTCGCGGCCGGGGAACGACATCCGCCCGAAGGCGTAGGCGGCCATCGTGCTGAAGACGACCTGGCCGACCGTGACGGCCCCGGCGTAGACCAGCGAGTGCAGCAGGAAGCCGGCCATGTCGTACTCCGACCAGACCTTCGCGAAGTTGCCCAGCGTGACGGGGAAGGCGGGCTCCCAGGCGGGGGTGGTGAGCACCTTCGCGGGTTCCTTGAAAGCCGAGTTCAGCGTCATCAGGTACGGCGCGACCGCGACCGCGGCGCCCATGAACAGCGCGAGATACAGCGCGATCCTCTTCAGCTGTGTCCTCTTCAGCTGTGTCCTCTTCGGCTGTGTCCTCTTCATCGGGTCCTCACGAGAAGTCGTACACGGTGCGCTTGCGGAAGTAGAGGAACTGCGCCGCGGTCACCAGCAGGATCAGTCCGAACAGCACCATCGCCAGCGCCGAGGCGAACCCGGCCCGGAAGAGCTGGAAACCCTGCTGGTAGATGTGGAAGTTCAGCACGTCGGTGGCGCCGCCGGGACCGCCCTGAGTCATCACGAAGACCGTGTCGAAGACCTGGAACGACCCGATCGTGTTCGTGACCAGCACGAAGAACAGCGACGGCCGCAGCAGCGGCAGGGTGATCATGAAGAACCGCTGCGCCGGCGTGGTGCCGTCGATCGCCGCGGCCTCGTACAACTGGTGCGGAATCGCCTGCAGCCCGGCCAGCAGGATCAGCATGGTGTAGCCGGTGTACTGCCAGACGTTCACCGAGGCGATCACCGGCATGGCCCAGGCGGGATCGGTGAGCCAGTTCGGCCCGTCGATCCCCACCATGCCCAGCACCTGGTTGACCACGCCGTGTCTGGGGTCGAAGATCCAGGACCAGACGATGCCGAGGGCCACGGGCATGGCCATCCAGGGCAGCACGAAGGCCACGCGGAAGACCTTGCCGCCGCGCATCCGCCGGTTCAGGGCGAGAGCCAGCAGCAGGGCCAGCACGGTCTGCGCCGGGATGTTGAGCAGTACGTAGTAGACCGTGTTGACCAGGGACCGCCACGCATCGGGATCGGCGGCCAGTTCGCGGTAGTTGTCCAGGCCGACGAACGAGGGCGCGCCCATCAGGTTCCAGTCGAACAGGCTCAGCGCCGCCACCCCGAAGATGGGCGCGACCAGGAACAGCAGGAATCCGATCAGGCTCGGCGCGAGCAGGGCGTACGCCTCGGCCGTAGCGCGCACGTGCCGCGCGAACCGGCGGTCCGACCGTCGCCGGCGTCCCTGCGCCGAGGCGAGGGGAACTATGTCATCAATCACGCTTCACTCCGTACGCCGCTCCACGGGGTCGAGCGGCAGCGGGCTGCCCGGAAATCTGGCGCAGACGCTTCTGTAATGGAGAGAAGAGTTACCGATAACATGCCTCTCGTCAAGGGACGACGTCGCCTGCGGGCCGAGCCCGTGGTCGTGTTCTCACGACGACGGCAGAGCGGGCGCAAGCGCCCCGCCGGCAATGGTCCGCGCGTGACCGGCATGCGGGATGACGGGCGGGTGCGAGGGGGCGCGGGGACGAGGAGGTGCGGCGACCAGGCGTAGCAGTCGTTGCCGGCCACGGGAAAAGGGGCGGCCAGGTCATGGCCGCCCCCGGTTAGTGAGTGGTGATGTCAGACGCGGGTCCACTGCTGGTTGGTGCCACCCCAGCAGGAGTAGATCTGGAGTTTCGTGCCGTTGGCGGTGCCGGCGCCGATGACGTCGAGGCACTTGTTCGCCCCGACGGCGGTGATGGTGCCGTCGGAGTTGAGGCGCCACTTCTGGTTGTTCTGGCCGTTGCAGTCCCAGATGATCACGCTGCTGCCGTCGGCCGTGCCGCCGCCGTTCACGTCCAGGCACTTGTTGCCGTAGACCCGCAGCTCACCGGCGCTGGTGGAGGTCCACTGCTGGTTGGATTGGCCGTTGCAGTCCCAGATCTGCGCCTGCGCGCCGTTGGTCTGCGAAGCGCCGTTCACGTCCAGGCACCGGCCGGAGGCGACCCCCCTGATCGCGCTCGTGGAGCCGGGGTTCGGGCTGGTGCCCGGGGAGGGAGTGGTGCCCGGGGACGGGCTGGTGTTCGGGGTGGCGGCGTTGAGTGCGTTGAGGACGGAGGTGTAGGCCTGCTTCTTGTTGAAGTTGCCGTCGAACAGCAGCGGGGT
>NZ_JBFAOO010000162.1:0-17047 GCF_040675265.1 Microbispora sp. NPDC049633 | reverse complement strand
CGTGCGTTCAGCTCCGCGTAAGTGAGCATGCGCTCCCCGAACACCACCGCC
This sequence comes from Microbispora sp. NPDC049633, assembly GCF_040675265.1. Classification (NCBI taxonomy): domain Bacteria; kingdom Bacillati; phylum Actinomycetota; class Actinomycetes; order Streptosporangiales; family Streptosporangiaceae; genus Microbispora; species Microbispora sp. NPDC049633. Next base: position 16,996 of record NZ_JBFAOO010000162.1, on the reverse strand, counting down.
GTCGCATCGGGCGTACGTGCCACCTGAGCCTGGAACAGCTCCGGCCCGGTCGCGCACGAGGGCCGTCCCCGGCCCGTTTCCCGGCATCTCATGCGGCCGGCCCCAGGTGGGACTGTCCGGAACAGTTCCGGACGATCACGAGCCTTGTCCCGCGTCTCGTCCCTCGACGATCTTCCGTGGTGTCCCCTCTCTCCCCACGGAGGTTCTCCTTGCATCGACGATCACTATGGGAGCGCGTCCGTGTGCTCGCGGCGGCCGCTCTGGTGACCGCAGGCACGCTGGTCGCGCTCCCCCGGGCATCGCACGCGGCGGTCACGGGGCCACCGCCGCAGGCGTCCGCCTTCGACCACGTCCTCTACTGGAACAGCGTCTTCACCGACACCATCCGCACCCTTCCCCGGGACGGCGTCGACCCTCAGTACAGCCACGACGGGGACCCGACCCGGCTCGCGCGGGCCGGCGCCATGCTGCACATCGCGCTCCATGACGCGAACTGGCCGGCCGCGCCCGTCACGTACCTGCCGAAGATCACCCAGCAGAACCCGAACGACTCGATAGAGGCCACCATGGACGCGGCGGCGCACCGCGTGCTCGAACACCTCTATCCGTACCTCGACTTCGACGCGAACCTCGCGTACGCGCTCGCGCAGATCCCCTCGTCGGTCCCGTCCCGCTACATTCAGGGCGGACGCGCCGACGGCGAGAGGATCGGCGATCTGATGATCGCCGAACGGTCGGGAGACGGGCCGGCGTTCGACCTCACCTACACGGAGGGCACGGTCCCCGGCGCGTGGCGGCAGACGGGCTCAGGACCGGCCGTGACGCCCAACTGGGGGAGGCTCAAGCCGTTCGCCATGACGTCCCCCACCCAGTTCCGGCCGTCGCCGCCCGGCGGCTTCACCTCCTACGACCAGCTCGTCCGCAGTTCGGAGTACGCGCAGCAGGTCAACGAGGTGAAGGCGTACGGCGGGGCGGGAACACCCACCTCGCGGTCCGCCGACCAGACGCAGGCGGCGTTCTTCTGGGCGAACGACGGCAAGGGCACCTACCGGCCGGTGGGGCACCTGTTCTCCATCACCCAGACGGTGGCCAAGCAGAAGAGGCTGAAGCAGAACGAGACGGCGGAGTTGTTCAACCTCGTCTCCATGGCGCTGGCCGACGCGTCGATCGTCGCCTGGGGGGCGAAGTTCGACTCGCCGGTCGACCTGTGGCGGCCGGAGAGCGCGATCAAACTGGCCGACACGAACCTCAACCCCGCCATCACGCCCGACCCCTCCTGGAAGCCGCTGTCGGTGAACGCCGCCGGGCAGCATTTCTCGCCGCCCTTCCCCGCGTACATCTCCGGGCATGCCACGTTCGCCGGGGCCTGGGCGGGCGTCATGCAGAGGTGGTTCGGGCACAACCTGACCTTCACCGCGTCCACCGACGATCCGAACGCCAACCCGAAGACCAGGACCTTCGCGAGCTTCCAGCAGGCCGCCGAGGAAGACGCCCTCAGCCGGCTCTGGCTCGGCGTCCACTACCGCTGGGACGCCGACCGGGGCCTCGACGCGGGGTTCGACCTGGGCGACTACGTCTACGTGACCAAGCGCGACCAGGGATAGAAGCAGGCCGTCACCTCCGAGCCCTCCGGGCGGCGGAAATCCGCTGACCCGGGGGGCTGCCTCGCGTCACCGGTCTTTGTTAGTGTTTCGCCCGGATCGACGGCAAAGCGGGGCTTGGGAGGATCGTCGTGTCAGGGCCCTTCAGCGTGCCTCCCCAACCCGAGAGCCTGACCAACCCGGCCGAGTTCGTCGCCGCGCTGGGCCGTCTCCGCCAGTGGTCCGGCCTGACCTATCGGCAGCTCACGGCCGCCGCGAAGGCGGCGGGGGACGTGCTTCCCACCAGCACGATCGCAGGCGCCCTGGGACGCACGACCCTCCCCAGGGAGGAGTTCGTGGCCGCCTTCGTCCGCGCCTGCGGGCTCGGTGAGGCCGAGACGGCGCGCTGGGTGGCGCACAGGAAGCGACTCGCCGCGGGCATGACGCTTCCGGCCGCCCCGCAGGACGAGACCACCGGCCCTGAGACCACCGGCCCCGAGACCACCGGCCCCGAGACCACCGGCCCCGACCGGCCGGAACAGCCCGGGCCGGCAGACCGGTCCGGTCACGCCGATCGCGCCGCAGCCGGTGGGCCCGAGCGGCCCCACCAGGACGATCGCGCCGCAGGCAGTGGGCCCGAGCGGCCGGGGCAGGACGATCCCGCGGCCCCTGCCGTACCCGACGACCCCGCCGCGCAGGACGATACGGAAGAACCACGCCGGGACGCCGTACGGCCGGAAACCCGGGCGTTACGGCGGTTCACCCTGGCGGGCGCGGGCATCGCGGTCCTGCTCCTCGCCACAGGCGCGGTCCTGCCGGAGCTGCGCGCGTCCCTGACCAGCGGCGGTGCGAAGCCCTCGCCCGCACCCGCCGCCGCGACGGCCGGGAGCGACCGCACATCGTCCTCGGCCTTCCCCGGCGCCGCGACGGCCGGGAGCGACCGTACGCCGTCCTCCGCCGCGACCCCCGGCAGCGGCGGTACGCCGCGCGACGGGTGGTACCGGATGATCCCCTCGCACGTCGCCGGACGCGACCTGTGCGTCGGGGAGGGACGCGAGCGCAACAAGCGGACCGACCGGCCGCTGGCCGCGCAGCGGCTCTGCCGGGACCTCGTCCCCGACACCTACCTGCGGGCGGCCGGCGACGGCGCCTACGAGATCCAATGGCACCATCCCAAAGAGGGCGTCGGCTGCCTCATGGTCGACGGTGCGATGACCGGCCCGGAGACGCTGCTCGCTCCCGCGAACTGCTCCGGGGCGGCGCACCAGCGGTTCCTGTTGGCACCCTCGGGGCCGGGGTTCACCGTGCGGCCCCTGCACAGCGGGCTGTGCCTCGGCGCGCTGTACGGCGAGGCCGATGTGGCCCCCGGCGCCGAGATCGCCCAGATGCCCTGCACCGGGCGGCCCGACCAGGTGTTCCTCTTCCGTCCCGTGCCCGCCCCGGCCTGGACGCGCGCCGACCGCACCGGCCGGGCCCACGCGTCCTAGCCGGCCGGGGGCCGGGGGGCGAGGAACGGCGCGAGCCACTCGGGGGTGACCTCGACGGCGAAGGCGACGCCCTGCTCCTCCCCCGCGTCGACCACCGCGTAGCCGCCGCTGCCCGCGCCGACCCCGGCGACCACGGTCAGCAGACCCGCCATACGTTGCGGAAGCGTCTGCCGCACCGTCCACCCGACCACCGCGCGGCGTTCCACGACGACCTGACCGCGGCGCAGGGAGCCCGACCTGACCGACAGACGGGCGCCGTCGTAGGCGTGCCCGAGCGAGCGGTAGCGGTCGAAGGCCAGAGGCACCCCCGCGACGGCGAGCACGGACGCGACGATCGCGGCGAGGTTCCAGCCCGCGAGCAGGGCGGCCATGGCGGCCAGGAGCCACGGCGCGACCGCGCGCACGAGCCTGCGGCGGCGGGCGGCGGGCGGATGACGGCGCAGCGGCGCCCGGATCGGCCCCACCGCCTCCGCGGCCACCCCGGCGGCGAACGGCCGGGGCGTCACGGGCAGCAGTTGTCCCCTGCTCCTTGCGTCCCCCAGTCCGGTGACCAGAGCCCACAGCCGTACGACCCCGGCACGCCGTTCGATCAGGCCGTCGGCCAGTTCGTACCCCCTGATCCTGCGCCGCTCCAGCGACACGGACCTGCGGGTGAACAGGCCGCGCTCGGCGACCAGATGCCCCTCACGGGAGCGCAGCGTGAAGTCCCAGTTGAACAGCGCGTACGTCACTCCGCCCGCGACGGGCATGGCCGCCACGAGCACCAGGGCGACGGCGATCAGCAGCCCGGGCCGGTCCAGCGCCCATTCGAGCGCGCGCACGGCCGCGCGTTCGCCGAGGCCCAGCTCGCGCCGCCACTGCCAGGCGAGGCCGAAGGCCCCGGCGACCAGCGCGAACGGCGTGAGGAGATAGGCGCCGGACAGCGGGCCGTACATCAGCCAGGCGCGCGGCACCCGGGCGAGCACCCGCGGCGGGTCGTCGGCCCCGCCGGCCTCCCCCGCGGCGGAAACGGTTCCGGCGGCGGGAACGGCTCCCCCGGCCGCGACGGCGGCGCCCCGGGCGACCCGCGCCGCCGGGCCGGGGCCGCGCTCGACCTGTGTCCCCACGTGCGCCGGTCCGGGGGCGGCCGGGAGGGGCCCGCGGGCGAGCAGCACGGCGCGCAGCGCCTCGGCGCGCTCGGCCGTGAGCGCGTCCAGCACGCCCTCCTGCTCGCCGCCTCCGGCACCGGTGTCCAGCCTGAGCACGGCCAGGCCGAGCACGCGGTGGAGCGGTGAGGCGCTGACGTCGACGCCCCTGATCCGTTCCAGCGGAATCGTGCGCACAGAACGGCCGACCAGCGCCCGGGTCAGCTCCAGCCTGCCGCCCACGACCCGGTAGGTGAACGTCGCCCAGCGGAGCACCGCGTAGATCACCGAACCGGCGAGCCCCGCCGCCGCCCAGCCGAACGACGCGGGCGAGAAGCCCCCGGCGAGCAGCACGCCCGCCAGCGGCAGGACCAGCGAGGGCAGCATGCGGATCGGGTCGATCAGCAGCACCCGCGGGCTCAGCCGCGCGGCGGCGTACGACTGTCCTCCGGGCTCCGGCACGCCGGGGCCGCCGGGCGGGACGGATGGAGGGACGGCGGAAGGCAGCGGGCCGGTCACGTGGCGTCGTCCCTGAGCTCCTCGGCCCGCCGGGCGAGATCCTCCGCGAGGCGTGCCGCCACCTCGTCGTCCAGCCCGGAGATCGTGGACGAGCCGGCGTAGGAGGCCGTGCGGATCTCCACGGTCGCCAGCCCCAGCAGGCGTTCGAGCCAGCCCTGCGCGCGGTCGACCGTCTGGATCCTGCTCACCGGGACGAACACCCACTGCCTGCTCAGCCACCCCGCCCGGGCGTAGACGACGTCGCCGGACAGCTCCCAGCGGTGCACGGCGTACCGCAGCAGGGGTTCCAGGACGACGAAGGGCGCCATGACCACGCCGACGGCGACCGGGAGCAGCCAGGCGTGCTCGGACAGCACGTCCGGGGGCCACCGCGCCCCGCTCAGCCAGGCGGCCGCCCCGGCCGTCCCGCCGACGAGCAGGACGAAGCCGATCAGTGCCTCCACCAGCCACAACACGATGGCACGGCGCGACACCGGGTGGGCCGGGTCGCGGAGCGGACCTGTCACGCCTCCCACCCTAGGCAAGCCGTCAGCGATATGTCAGCGGCTGACGGCCGCCCTCAGGGCCCTGTCAGCGCCGCTCCGCAGAGTGGAGGCGCACACGATCCGAGGAGGCGCGATGAGACATGCGATCCAGGCCGAGGGCCTGGCGAAACGGTACGGCCGGACACGGGCGCTCGACGGGGTGGACCTGGAGGTGCCCCAGGGCCGCCTCCTGGGCGTACTGGGCCCCAACGGGGCCGGGAAGACCACGGCGGTGCGGGTCCTGGCGACGCTTGTGCGGCCGGACGGGGGCGGGGCGCACGTGGCGGGGTTCGACGTGGTCCGGCAGGCGCACCGGGTGCGCTCGCTGATCGGGCTGACCGGGCAGTACGCGGCCGTCGACGACACGCTGACCGGGGTCGAGAACCTTGTGATGATCGGCCGCCTGCTCGGCCTGTCCAGGGCCGACGCGCGGCGCCGGGCCCACGACCTGCTCGTCCGCTTCGCGCTCACCGAGGCGGGCGGACGGGCGGCCAAGACCTACTCGGGCGGCATGCGCCGCCGGCTCGACCTCGCCGCGAGCCTCGTGGGCCGCCCCCAGGTGCTGTTCCTGGACGAGCCGACGGCCGGCCTCGACCCGCGCAGCCGCACCGAACTGTGGGGCGTCGTCCGCGGCCTCCAGGACGAGGGCGTGACCGTCCTGCTCACGACCCAGTACCTGGAGGAGGCCGACCAGCTCGCGGACGACATCGTCGTCTTCGACCACGGGAAGGTGATCGCGCACGGCACGCCGGACGGCCTGAAGGCGGCGATCGGGGGCCAGGTCCTGGAGGTGCGGCCCATCGAGACCGCCCACCTCGACCTCGTCCGACGCGTGGTGGCCGACGTGCTCGACGTCACGCCGGAGGTCTCCCAGGGCCAGGTCACGGCCCCGGTCCGCGATCCCGCGACCGTCCCCGCGATCGTACGGCGCCTCGACGACCTCGACGTGGTCGCGGCGGAGCTGTCACTGCGCCGGGCCAGCCTCGACGAGGTGTTCCTCGCGCTGACCGGGCACCGCGCCGAGGACCGGCAGCGGGACGCGGAGGCCGCGGCGTGAGGCCGCGACCGGAGTCACCGGACGCACGAAATCACGAGGAGACACGATGACCACGATCACCCAGACCACGCCCGCGGTCGCGGTGGCCCCCCGGCCGGGCGCGGGGGCCGCCCTGCGCCACACGATGACGCTCGCCTGGCGCAGCCTGGTGCAGATCAAGCACAACCCGATGGAGCTGATCGACCTCAGCGTGCAGCCCATCATGTTCCTGCTGCTGTTCACCTACGTGTTCGGCGGCGCGATCGCGGGATCCACGGGCGACTACCTGCAGTTCGCCCTGCCCGGCCTGGTCGCGCAGAACATGCTGTTCGCGAGCATGACCACGGCCGTCGGGCTGAACGTCGACATCGCCAAGGGCGTGTTCGACCGGCTGCGGAGCCTGCCGATCTCCCGCTCGGCCCCGCTCGCCGGGCGCATCGTCGCCGACACGCTGAAGCAGGTGTGGGCGTTCGCCCTGTTCCTCGGGCTGGGCCTGGTGCTGGGCTTCCGGGTGCACACGGGGATCGCCGGAGTGCTCGGCGCGCTCGCGCTGCTGCTGGCGTTCGCGCTCGCGATGTCGTGGATGGCGGTGCTGGTGGGGGTGACGGCGGCGAGCATGGAGAAGGTGCAGATCCTGATGTTCTCGCTGATGATGCCGATCACTTTCACCAGCAACGCCTTCGTCGCCACCGACACCATGCCGTCGTGGTTGCAGAAGTGGGTGGACGTCAATCCGGTCAGTCATCTGGCGGACGCCGTCCGCGGCCTGCTCGGCGGCGGGCCGGTCGCGTCGGACGCCACGATCTCGCTGCTGTGGGCCGCCGGCATCGCGCTAGTCTTCGCCCCGCTCGCCGTCCGCGCCTTCCGCAACCGGTCCTGACCTCGCCCATCCGGGTGGCCGGTGGTGGATGTGGCTAGGGGTCACGCACCGCCGGACGCGAGGGCCAGCACCTCGTCCCGGCTCAGGCCGCGCCCGCGCTCGCGGCACCGGGCGAACTCCCCGGCCCCGATCGCGGCTCGTACGGCGTCGGCCACCCTCCGGTGGTCGATGCTCAGGTCGTGGACGAACCCGCGGACGGCCTCCGCCCCGCCGAGCAGGACGGCGGCCCGCGCGTGGTCATCGCCGCGGGCGGCGAGCGCCGCGTGCCCGACGAGCACGTGCCCGATGACCGGGGCGTCGTGGGACTGCACGGCGATGGTCAGCGCCTTGTCGTGCAGGACGCGGGCCGCCGCGACGTCGCCCTCCTGCTCGGCCAGCATGCCGAGCGAGGTCGTCAGCGTCGCCTCGAACTGCGGGATCATCCATGTGGTTCCCAGCAGCCGCAGCGCCTCGTCGTAGAGACGCCGCGCCGTCCCGTGGTCGCCGTCCGCGCGGGCGAAGTCGCCCCGCACGTGCCGCACTCCGGCCAGCCCGATGGGGTCGCCGGTGGCGTCGCACAGCCGCTCGGTCTCCCGCAGGGCCGCCTCGGCGGCCTCCCGGTCGCCCGTCGCGTCCAGCGTGGCGGCCAGGCGGGTCCGCAGGTACGGCGTCTCCTCGACGGCCCCGACCTCCTCCAGGAGCGCGACCGCCTCCTCCATCAGGAGCACCGCGGCCTGGAGATCGCCGCGCATGGCCTTCGTCTCCGCGAGGACGCTGAGGCAGTTGCCGACCCCCCACCGGTCTCCGACCACTCTGAACTGGTCGAGCGCGGTGACCAGGTCGGCCTCGCCCTCCTCGGAACGGCCCGCGTTGAAGCGCAGCTGGGCGCGGAAGACGCGGGCGGAGGCGGCCACCCAGGGGTCCTCGTGCCCCAGCAGCGGCTCCAGCCGGGACTCGGCCTCCTCGTGCAGGCCGGAGAACATCGACATAATCGGCACCGCGATCGCCACAAGCGGGTGCGAAGCGATGCCTCCTCGGCTCTCGCGCGCGTACCGGAGCGTGGCCGACAAGCTCTCCCCGGCCTGCCGCAGGTTCCCCTCCCCGCCGGCACTGGTGATGCCGTGCACCGCGTGGGCCAGCGCCAGCCGCATCGGGTCGCCGTCGCCGCCCGCCAGGACCAGCGCCTCCGCCGACCGCTGCGCGCCCTCCAGCCGGTGGCCGGACAGCCACCAGTACCAGCCGAGTGCGCCGACCAGGCGCAGCGCGAGGTCCGTCTCGCCCTGGTCGCAGGCCCATCTGAGAGCCCCTGACAGGTTGTCGTGCTCGGCCGACAGCCGGGCCAGCCACTCGATCTGCTCGCTGCGGCGCAGGTGCGGCTCCGCGGTCTCGGCGAGGCCGGCGAAGAACGAGGCGTGGGCGCGCCGCACCCGCCGCTCCCCGCCCGACTCCGCCAGGCGTTCGGCGGCGTACGCCTTGATCGTCTCCAGCATGCGGTAGCGCCCGCCGTCGAACACCACGAACGACTTGTCGACCAGCCTGCCGAGCACGTCGATGTCGCCCTCGCAGATTTGTTCTGCGGCCTCCAGCGTGGCGCCGCCCGCGAAGACCGCCAGCCGCGCGGCGAACGCCCGCTCGCCGGCGTCGAGCAGGTCCCAGCTCCATTCCACGACGGCACGGAGCGTCTGGTGGCGCGGCATGGCCGTACGGCTTCCGGCGGTGAGCAGCCGGAACCGGTCGCCGAGCCGCTCGGCGATGTGGCCGGCCGTCAGCGTGCGGAGCCGGGCGGCGGCCAGTTCGATGGCGAGCGGCATGCCGTCGAGCTCACGGCAGATGCGCTCCACGGCCTCGCGCTCGCCGTCCACCAGGTAACCGGGCCGTACGGCGGCCGCCCGCTCGGCGAACAGCCGCACGGCGTGGCCGGGGCCGAGCGGCCCGACCGGCCACAGCCGCTCGCCGGTGATGCCGAGCGGCTCCCGGCTGGTGGCGAGGATCCGCACCTGGGGGCATTCGGCGAGGATCCGGTCGGCGAGCGCCGCGGCCGGCCCGGCCACGTGTTCGCAGTTGTCCAGCACGATCAGCGTGTCGCGCCCCGCCAGAGCCGAGACGATGCGGGCCACCGGGTCGGGCTCCCCACCCGGCGCGGAGGGCATGGCGGGCGCCGCGCGGACGGGCACCAGGCCGGTGTCACGCAGGCCGAGCGCGGTCAGGGCGGCCTGCGGCACCTCCGCCGCATCGCCGACCGGTGCGAGCTCGACCAGCCAGACGCCGTCGGGGACGAGCGCGGCGATCGCCTCGGCGGACTCCACCGCGAGCCTCGTCTTGCCTGCCCCGCCCGGGCCGAGCAGCGTGACCAGGCGGTCGGCGGCGAGGATCGCGCCGATGCGGCCGACGTCGTCGTCCCGGCCGACGAAGCTGGTCAGCCGGGCCCTGAGGTTCCCCCGGCGCGGCGGCCGCGGGTCGCCGGAGCGTACGGCGGGCGAGTCCGCGGGCGGCGGCACCGGAGCGGGCCCGGCGGGCGTCGCGGCCGGCGACGGCCGCGTCCCCTCCGCGACGGGCTCGCCCCTCAGCATCGCGAGGTGGAGCCCGGCCAGCGCGGGCGAGGGGTCGGCCCCGAGCCGCTCCGCGAACACCGACCGGGCCTCCTCGTAGGCGGCCAGCGCCTCGACCCGGCGGCCCGCCCCGTAGAGTGCGCGCATGAGCTGCCCGTGCGGCCGTTCCCGCAGCGGATGGGCGGTGACGAGCGTCCGCAACTCCGGGACCAGGTCGGTGTGCCGCCCCAGGGCCAGCTCCGCCTCGACACGGTTCTCGGTGGCCGTGGTCCTGAGCTCCTCCAGCCGCGCCACCTCGACCTCGGCGTTCGGCAGGTCGGTCAGCGGGGCGCCGCGCCACAGGCCGAGCGCCTGACGCAGCAGGCCGGCGGCGCGGCCCGGGTCGCCCGCTTCCAGCGCGGCCGCGCCCTCCCTCGCGAGGCGGGCGAACAGGTGGAGGTCCACCTGTTCGCGCGAGACGGCCAGGCGGTATCCGGACGGCCCGCCGACGACGAGGCCGCGGTCGACCGTGGCCCGAAGCCGGGACACCAGCGCCTGCAGGGCGTTCCCCACGCCGCCGGGCGGACGGTCGTCCCACACCCCCGCCACGAGCGCCTCGGTGGAGACGGTCCGGCCGGCGTCGAGCAGCAGGAGCGTCAGCAGGGCCCGCAGCCGCTGCCCGCCGACCTCGACCGGCCGCCCGTCGCGCCGTACGTCGAGAGGGCCCAGGACGGCGAAGCTCATGCCCGCTCCCGGCGTGTCCCCCCGCATGCCTCGATTGTGGCGGAAAAGGGCGCGCGAGGCCTCACACCTCCGCACAACGGTCCTCGGCGCGCGCGCATCGATTCCGCGGACACCGAGCGATTCTGAAGACACCGAGGTCAACGGCCCGCACGGGTCCGATCACCGGTACGGATCACCGCGATCCGGTCGGGGCACCTGTCCAATCCGCGTAGCATCATCGGGCATGGGGTCGCCGAGAAAATCAGCGGTCGTGCGAGCCGCCGTCACGGTGACGGCGTTCACGCTGGCCGCGTCGGGCTGCGGAATCCTCGGCGGGGGATCGCCGAGGAACCTCGACGTCATCAGCGTGTCGAGCCCGCAGTTCCGCGACGGCGCCCCCCTGCCGGACGACTACTCCTGCAAGGGGGGGCAGGGCAACCCGCCTCTCCGCTGGTCGGGCACGTCGGGCGCCAAGTCGGTGGCCCTCGTGGTCGACGACAGCAGTCCTCTCAGCGGCCCGGAGGTGCACTGGGTGGTGTACGACATCGACCCCGCGACGACGGAGCTGGGCATGAACGACGTCCCCCGGGGTGCCCGGCAGGGCAGGACCACGAGCGGGAAGGTGGGCTATGCGCCCCCATGCCGGACCGACGGCAGCTACCGTTTCACTGTCTACGCGTTGAACGCGAAGCTCGACCTGCAGCAGGGGGCCGACCTCGCGCGGACCCTGGAGGGCATCGCGAGTCACACCATCGCCCGTGGGCGCCTCACGGCGAACACGATCGAGTGACATGCTGAGCACCGGAGGTAGTCGTGCTACACCAATCTTCGCCTAGGGTGTGACAACGGTCATTGTGGTCGAGCAGAATCGGATCCAATTGCTGAGCGCAGGTGATCAAAGGGGGCAGGTCGCGTCGATGGCCGCGCGATCTCACCGGCGCCGCAGAAAGGCCATGGCCTTGAGGGTGGTGCTATGACTGCGGTCATTGTGGGTCTTGTCGCCGTCGTGCTTCTTGTGCTGCTAGTCGTGGCGCTGGGCATGCGGTCGATGAACCGCAGGGAGAGCGCTCTCTCCGCCGAGCGCATCAAGGCGATGGCCGAGAACAAGGGCCCCAAGCCCCGGCGGCCCGCCGAGGAGACGTTCTTCGAGAGCTTCCCCAAGGGGTTCGACGCCTTCGAGGAGCCGGAGAAGCAGCGGCCCGCGCCGCGCCCGGCCCCCCGCCCCGGCGGTCGGCAGGCCGCGCGGCCCGCGCAGCGCGGCGGCAAACAGCCCGCCGCCGCCCGCGGCAAGCGCGGCGTGGACGAGTGGGGCGAGGCCGACGACTACGACGACGACTACTGGTCACGCGTACGCGCCGACGACGGCGGCTTCGGGGGGACGATCGCCGCGAAGATGGCAACCCCCCGTCCGGTGGACGAGACCGCGGACGTGACGGGCGCCCCGGCCCAGGTGGCCGACCCCGACGCCGCGACCGTGCAGGCCCCCCTGCCCTCCCGCTCCTCCCGCTCGTCTCGCTCCTCCCGCGCCGGCGGCTCCGAGCCCGTGACGCCCGCCGCCCCCGTTCCCGCCTCGGCCCTCGCCGACCAGAAGACCGTCACGTTCTCCGCGCCGACGCCCGACCTGCTCGACGCCGCCGCCGCCGCGGCCGGCTCCCCCGCGACCGGTCCCTTCGACGCGAACCGTTCGACCGGCCCGTTCGACTCCCCCGCGGCGAGTGACCCTTTCGCGGCCGCCGCCGGGCCCCAGCAGGTCGCGCCGTCCACGCCGGGCGCGTCCGGCAGGTCGGGCAGGTCCGGCCGGTCGTCGCGCGCCGCCCGTCGCGCCGCCGCCGCTGCCGCCGCCGAGGCCGGTGGCTCCTACGACAGCCCGCGCGCCACGGGCCCGTTCCCGTCGTCCGCGAGCGCCGGCTCGTACGGGACGCAGCCCGCCGACCCGCTGGGGATCTCGGCGAGCACCGGACCCTTCGGGGCCCCCGCGTACGACACGCCCGCGGGCACCGGGCCGTTCACGGCCCAAGGCGGCACGGGCTCCCCCGCCGTCTCCCCCGACGGCCGCTACGACACGACGCCGTCCTCCGCCATCCCGGCCGGCGGGTCCTTCGTCGCGGGCTCGTACGACGCGGCCCGCACGAGCGGCGCGTTCGACGCCGCGGCGTCCACCGCCTCGCCGGGCGACGCGCTCGCCGACCCCGCGTCCCGCTCGACCGGCGGCTCCTTCGACGCGTGGGCGGGCTACGAGACACCGCGTTCCGACACCTACGACCAGTCCGGCGTCGCGACGGGCCCGTTCCACGCGGCCGACACCCCGTCGTACCCGCCCAGCGCGACGGGCGCCGGCGTGGCGGGCGCCGGTGCCGACAGGGGCGGCGCCACCGACCCCGGCTGGCCGGTCGCGGGCAGCTACCCGCCGGTCTCCGCCGCCTCCGGTCCCACGACGGACCCCTCCTGGGCGGGCGCCCGCGACGTGCTCGACGACCCCGAGCCGCCGCGCGGCGCGTCCTCCTGGCCCAACGCGGAGACCTACCAGACGCCGGGCTTCGAGGGCTACGCCTCCGGTTACCCCGCCGAGGGCGGCTACGCGGCCGGCTCGACGCCGCCGCCGGCCGCTCCCTCCCCCCCGTCGTACGAGGTGAGCGCGGGCTGGGCGACGATCGACGCCTCCGACTCGGTGACGGGCTCCGCGCCGGGGACCGCCTCGCCGTACGAGTCGGCGGGCTACGACGCCCCGTCGGGGCAGAGTCAGTACGGTCACGACCGGCAGCAGCCGCAGCAGGGATACGGCGACGCGCAGCAGCCGTCGTGGCCCGAGCAGAACACCGGCGGAAGCTGGCCCTCCTACGACGAGTTGTACGGCGACACCCCCACCTCGGCGAGCGGGCGGCGGGGCAACCACCGCAACCCGGAGAGTGACTATCCCGACTACTACCGGTGATTTTCCCGTTCACTGCCTGGTGACGGTCTGCATGGCTGACATATCGTCAGCCCATGACAATCAGTGACGACACCGTTTCATGCCGTAACTGGAAGTCCGTGCTCCGGCATGACGTGCCCGCTTCGCTGGTGGTCTTCCTGGTGGCGGTGCCGCTGTCGCTCGGCATCGCGGTCGCGTCGGGCGCTCCGGTGGCGGCGGGGCTCGTCGCCGCCGTGGTCGGCGGCGTGGTGGCCGGCGCTCTCGGCGGGTCCGTCGTCCAGGTGAGCGGCCCGGCCGCCGGGCTATCCCTGGTCGTCGCCGAGCTCGTGCACACCTACGGCTGGCGCGCCACCTGCGCCATCACCGTCATGGCCGGCGTCCTCCAGCTGGGGCTCGGCTGGCTGAAGGTGGCGCGGGCGGCTCTGGGGGTCTCCCCCGCCGTCGTCCACGGCATGCTCGCCGGGGTCGGCGTGGTGATCGCGCTGTCCCAGCTGCACATCGTGCTCGGCGGCTCGCCGCAGCGCTCCGCGCTGGAGAACTTCGTGGAGCTCCCCGCCCAGATCCTCGACAACCACACGCACGGCGTCGTGATCGGCGTGCTGACGATCGGGGTCCTGCTCGTGTGGGGGCGCCTCCCCCGGCTGCGCGCCGTGCCCGCCCCGCTGGCCGCGCTGATGGTCGCCGCGCTGACGACCGCGCTTACGGGCTGGGACCTGACGAAGGTGGACCTGAAGGGCGGGTTCTCCTCGGTCGAGGCGCCGCTGATGCCGCAGGGCGACTGGCACGCGATCGCCGGAGCCGTCCTGCTCGTCGCCCTCCTCGCCGGGGTGGAGTCGCTGCTGACCTGCGTGGCCTCCAACCGCCTGCACGACGGTCCGCGCGCCGACCTCGACCGCGAGCTGACCGCGCAGGGAGCGGCCAACATCGTGTCCGGCGCCCTCGGCGGCCTCCCGGTGGCGGGCGTCGTCGTCCGTACGACGACCAACGCGCGGGCGGGCGCGCGCAGCCGCTGGTCCAGCGTGCTCCACGGGGTGTGGGTGCTGCTGTTCACCGCGGTCTTCGCCTGGATGATCGCGTTGATCCCGTTGGAGGCGCTCGCGGCGCTGCTGCTGTTCATCGGGGTGCAGATGGTCAACCTCGGGCACGTCCGCAACCTGCGCAGCCACCGCGAGATCCCGATCTACTTCGTGACGATGGCCGGGGTCGTGCTGATCGGCCTTGCCGAGGGCGTGGCGATCGGCCTCGGGCTGGCCGCCCTGCTGGCCCTGCGCCGCCTGGCCTGGGTCTCGGTCGACGTACGGCAGGCGGGCGAGCGGCGATGGCGGATCGTCGTCACCGGGTCTCTGACGTTCCTCGGCGTGCCCCGGCTGACCGAGGCGCTGCGCGGCATCCCCTCGGGGTCCGCGGTCGAGCTGGACCTGCACCTGGACTTCATGGACAACGCCGCCTTCGAGGCCCTGCACGCCTGGCGGCTGGAGCACGAACGCGCCGGCGGTGTCATCGACGTGGACGAGCCGCACGGCGAGTGGTACTCCGCCGCGATCAGCGGCGCCCGCCTGTATCCGGCCAGGATCCCGCCCCGGCACGACCGCTGGTGGCTGCCCTGGGCCTATCGGCGCCGCTCCCGCCCGATGGGCTCCTACTCCGGGGACGCCGCCTCCTGCGAGGTGACCGGCGCCGACGGCGCGGGCGGTGGCGACCACGACGGTGTCACTGCGATCCCCGGACCGCAGGGCGTGCCCGACCTGCTGGAGGGGGCGCGGGAGTTCCAGCGCCGGACCGCGCCGATGGTCCGCCCGCTGCTCCACCGCATGGCCCGTAAGCAGTCGCCGTCACATCTGTTCATCACCTGCGCGGACTCCCGCATCGTGCCGAACATCATCACCGCGAGCGGCCCCGGCGACCTGTTCACGCTGCGCAACATCGGCAATCTCGTGCCGCGCGCGGGCGCCGTCCCCGCGGACGACTCGGTCGCGGCCACGATCGAGTACGCCGTGAAGGTGCTCGAGGTGCGCATGATCACGGTTTGCGGGCACTCCGGCTGCGGCGCGATGGCCGCCCTGCTCGGCGAGGTGCCCGATCTGCCCGCGCTGCGCAGCTGGCTGCGGCACGGGCGGCAGAGCCTGGCCCGGTTCGTGGCCGAGGAACGGACCGAGGACGACACCGGCCCGCTCGACCGGCTCTGCCGGGTCAACGTGATCCAGCAACTCGACAACCTGCGGACCCACCCGTTCGTGGACACCCTCGTACGGGCGGGCATGCTGGAGCTCACGGGCCTGTACTTCGACATCGGCGCGGCGCGGGTGCACGTGCTGGAGCAGGAGCGCTTCACGCCGGTTCCCGAACTGCGCACCGGCTGAGCCCTGCCCGGTCACGGTCTCGGTCTCGGTCTCGGCCGGGGGGAACGGCCGTACGACGGCTCGCCGGGTCCGGCGGGCCGCCTTCCGCTGTGAGCGGATCATGTCCGCCGACCGTGAAAGGGGGCAGACGCCCGGGGCGGGCGGGCCAAGGATGTCTGTATGAAAATTCTGGTCATCGGCGGTTCGGTCTTCCTCGGACGCGCCATCGTGGAGGAGGCGCTGCGGCGCGGGCACGAGGTCACGACCTTCAACCGCGGCAGGAGCGGGACCGACCTGCCGGGCGTGGAGGCGGTCCGCGGCGACCGTGAGGTCACCGGCGACCTGCGGCGGCTCGCGGACGGCAGGCAGTGGGACGCGGTCGTCGACGTGTGCGGGTTCGTTCCCCGCGTCGTCCTGGAGTCGGTCCGCACGCTGTCGGGGCACGCCTCGCACTACACGTTCATCTCCAGCATCTCCGCCTATCGGGACTGGCCCGAGAAGCAGGGGGTCGACGAGACCTTCCCGCTGTTCGACTGCCCGCCGGACGCGGACGCCGAGTTCGGCGACTACGGCGTGCTGAAGGCCGGCTGCGAGCGGGCGGTCGAGCAGCACTTCGACGGCGGCGCACTGGTCATCCAGCCCGGCCTGATCCTCGGGCCACACGAGAACGTGGGCCGGCTGCCCTGGTGGCTCACCCGGATCTCCCGGGGTGGACGGGTGCTCGCCCCCGGCGACCCGGACCTGCCGATGCAGCTCATCGACGCCCGCGACATCGCGGCCTTCACCCTCGACCAGGTGGCGAGGGGGACGACCGGCCGCTACATGACCGGCGGGGTGCGGGGGAACGCCACCTTCGGCGGCTGGCTGAACGACTGCGCCGAGGTCACGGGCTCCGACGCGGAGTTCGTCTGGGCCGGCGACAAGTTCCTGCTCGACCAGGGCGTGCAGCAGTGGACCGAGCTTCCCCTGTGGTCGGCCGCCGGGGAGAGCGAGGGCGTGTGGACCCACTCCTCCGCGAAGGCCGTCGCCGCGGGCCTCACCTGCAGACCGGTACGGGAGACCGTGCGCGACACATGGGAGTGGCTGAAGGACATCCCCGAGGAGCGGCGCAGCTTCGGCGGCGTCCGGCTGAGCCACGGCATCGACCCGGAGAAGGAGGCGCGCATCCTCGCCGCGTGGGACGCCCGCTCCTGACCGCCACCGGCCTTCCCCGCGCGGCGGAGCGCGACCGCGCGGGGCCGTAGGCTGTCGGTCATGATCTGGGTGGTATCGGCTGTGGCCGTACTGGTCGTGTTGGGGGCGCTCGGCATGGCCGGCCGCCTGCCGGGCATCCCGCCCCGGCGGTCCACGCCGCGCTCCTCGGGGG
>NZ_JBFAOO010000161.1:0-17189 GCF_040675265.1 Microbispora sp. NPDC049633 | reverse complement strand
GGTTGGCAGTGGGCCGGGGCTGGGGCCTGGGGCTGGGGCTGGGACTGGGGCTGGGACTCGGGCTCGGGCTCGGGCTCGGGCTGGGACTGGGGCTGGGACTCGGGCTCGGGCTCGGGCTGGGACTGGGGCTGGAGGTGGTGCCGCCGCAGGCGACTCCGTTGATCTTGAAGGCGGTGGGCGCCGGGTTGCCGCCGCTCCACTTGCCGATGAAGCCGACCGACACCGAGCCGTTCGAGGCGACGGTGCCGTTCCAGCTCAGGCTCTTGGCGGTGACGTGCGAGCCGGACTGCGACCAGTCGGCGCTCCAGCCGTTGTTCACGCCCTGGCCGGCGTTGGGGAAGTCGAATTCGAGGGTCCAGCCGGACCACGGGTCCCCCAGATTGGTGATCGACACGTCACCCTGGAATCCGCCCTGCCACTCGCTCACCACCTTGTATTTCACCGAGCAGCCCGCGCCGGCGGCGGAGGCCGGGCCGGTCATGACCGCGGCACCGGCGGCGACGAGGCCGACCGCGGCTGCTGTCGCCCAGGCGACACGAAGTTTCATGGATTTCCTCTCCTGCCCGGCAAGTCCGATAAACAGTGCGAGATTCTTAAGTAGGCGACTTAAGTAAGTCAACGACAGGTGAAACTTTCAGTCAGGCCCCGCTCCGGTCCTTTCCGCGCGCGGCCTGTTCTCAGCACCGCAACAGGGGCGCAGCCAGGACTTGTAGGCTCGCAGTGGCCGGGATGATCGAGGTCGGGACGGGACGGCAGTGAGCGCAGGAGTGAAGGCGAAGCCGCACGCGAGCAGCAAGGCCGCCGTCCTCGACGCCATCAGGGCCGCGGGCACGATCAGCCGCGTCGGCCTGGCCGCCGCCACCGGTTTCACCGGCCCCACGATCTCCGCACTGGTCCGCAGGCTGATCGAGGAAGGCCTGGTGGTCGAGACCGGCCGCGCCGAGTCGACCGGCGGGAAGCGGCGGGTTCTGCTCCAGCTCAACCACACCGCCCGCTACGCGGTCGGTGTGCACCTCGACCACGGCGGCGTGACACACGTCCTGACCGACCTGTCCGGGACCGTGGTGGCCCGCATCACCAGGCGCGGCGCGGGCGCGGACGAGCCCCCGACGGTCGTGTCGAGGACGGCGGCGGAGATCTCCGGTCTGATCGAGAGCATCGGCGTGGAGCGCGAGCGGGTCCTGGGCGTCGGCCTGGTCTCCCCCGGCCCTCTCGGACCCACGCGGGGCATCGGCCTCACCCCACCGAGCATGCGGCACTGGCAGGGGTTCCCCCTGGGCCACGCGCTCGAACAGGCGACAGGTTTGCCGGTGGTGCTCGACAACGACGCCACCGCCGCCGCCCTGGGTGAGCACTGGTCCGGCGGCCTGGGCACCACCACGTCGTCGGCGGTCGTCCATCTGGGCACCGGGATCGGCGCCGGCCTGGTCATCAACGGCATCACCTACCGCGGTCCCAGCGGCAACGCGGGCGAGTTCGGGCACGTCTGCGTCGACATCGACGGCCCCGAGTGCTGGTGCGGGGCCCGCGGCTGCGTCGAGGCGATGGCCGGCGCCGCCGCGGTCGTGCAGGCAGTGCGGGCCGACCCCGCCCTGACCAGGGCCGTCGGCCTGGGGACCCGCGGGATACGGGCCTCGACCGCCGCCGACTTCGCCGCCGTCAGCCGGGCCGCCCGCAGGGGGGAGCCGGGGGCGCTCGCGCTGCTGGAGAGGTCGGCCCGCTACATCGCGGCGGCCGCCCGGACCCTGGCCAACATCATGGATCTCGAAGTCCTCGTGCTCACCGGGCCGGGATTCGCCGTCGCCGGCTCGGTCTACCTCCCCGTCGTCCAGCGGGAACTGCGGCGGACGGCCTTCTCCCGCGGCACGCACGTCGTGGACGTCCGGCTGTCGCGCTCGGCCGCCACGGCCTCCGCCGTCGGCGCCGCGGCACTCGTGCTGGAGTCGGAACTGGTGCCCCTCAGCCAGGGCACGCGCCTTTCCGAGAGACCCGGCGCCGAGTCCGCCGCCGTCTCGTGACCCTGCCGCGGCCCGTCGTCCGCGGCCGTTCCCGACGGGATCCGCCGCAGCCGGACGCGCCCCTCACTTCGGTAGGCTGATCAACCGCGCTGGGACCACCAGGGTGCCGTTCCCTCCCGAGGAGGAGACAGGGCGGATGATCCGCGAGACAAGCGCGGCCGCAGCCGTGGGCCTGGTGCTGGCGCGGCCGCCCCGGCTGCTGGGTGCGGAACCGTTCTTCCTGGAGTTCATCGCGGGCATCGAGGAGCATCTGGCCGAGCACGGTCAGTCCGTGCTGCTGCACGTCGTCACCACCCATGAGGCCGAGATCGCCGCGTACCGCCGGTGGGCGGCCAACCGCAGCGTCGACGCGGTCGTCCTCGTGAACCGGACGGTGGACGACGCCAGGCCCGCCGTCCTGCGCGCGCTCGGCCTGCCGACGGTGGTCGCGGGCGAGCCGGAGGGCGACGCCCCCGCCGTCCGCACCGACGACGCCGGCGCCGTGCGGGACGCCGTCGCCCACCTGAGCAGGCTCGGGCACCGCCGGATCGCACGCGTCAGCGGGCCGGACACTCTGATCCACACGCGCATCCGCACCGAGGCCCTCGTGGACAGCATGCGTTCGGCGGGCGTGGAGCCCGTCGTGGTGGAGGGAGACTACTCGGAGGAATCGGGGGCGAAGCTCACGGCGATGCTGCTGGAACGGCCCGACCCGCCGACGGCGATCATCTACGACAACGACCTGATGGCCGTCGCGAGCCTCGGCACCGCCAGGGAGCTCGGCTACGACGTTCCCCGCGATCTCAGCCTGATCGCCTGGGACGACTCCAGCCTGTGCAGGCTCGCGTCCCCTCCGCTCACCACGATGAGTCTCGACGTCCACCGGTTCGGGCAGCTGGTCGCCGAATCACTGCTGGAACTCATGGCGGGCGAGCCGGTCGCCGAACGCCGGTGCCCGACCGCCACCCTCGTCCACCGGGGCACCACCGCGCCGGCGAGCGACCCGTAGGGGCAGGCGATCGCCCCTACGTTCGAGGACATCACAGTTCGAGGAAATCAGAGTTCGAGGACGAGGCGGGGAGATCGCGCCCGCGACACGCAGACGAACATCACGTCCCCGGCCGCGCGCTCCTCCTCGGTGAGCAGGTGGTCGCGATGGTCGGGAACGCCGTCGAGCACCACGGTCTCGCAGGTGCCGCAGGTGCCCTCGCGGCAGGAGGACAGCACCGCGACCCCGGCCTCCTCCACCACCTCCAGGATCGAGCGGTCCTCCGGCACGGTCAGCGTCGTGCCGGTCAGGGCCAGCTCCACCTCGAACGCGGCCGAAGGCCCGGCGTCGTCCGTGGCCACGGGCGCGAAACGCTCGACCCGCAGCGCGCCCTGCGGCCAGGAGGCGCACCGCTCCTTCGCGGCCGCGAGCAGCGGCTCGGGCCCGCAGCAGTAGACGAGGGTGTCCGCACGCGGGACGCCGAGCAGCGCGTCGAGGTCGAGCAGGCCGGTCTCGTCCTGCGGGCACAGCTCCACCCGGCCGGGATGGTCCCGCGCCAGCCGGTCGGCGAACGCCATCGAGGCCCGGGTGCGCCCGCCGTACACCAGCCGCCAGTCGGCCCCGCGCCGCGCCGCCTCCTCGACCATGGGCAGGATCGGGGTGACGCCGATGCCGCCGGCGACGAACAGGTAGCGGGGGGAGGCGGCGAGGCCGAAGCGGTTGCGGGGACCGCGCACCCGGATCGTGTCGCCCTCCGCGACCCGGTCGTGCACGTACGCGGAGCCGCCCCGCCCGGCGGGTTCCCGGAGCACCGCCACCTGGAAGGCCGAGGGATCGGCGGGGTCACCGCACAGCGAGTACTGCCTGACCAGTCCCGGGGCGAGCAGCAGGTCGACGTGGGCGCCCGGTGTCCACGGCGGCAGCGGGCCGCCGTCGGGACGGACGAGACGCAGGAGGACGACGCCCTCGGCGGCGGGCGTCCTGCCCGCCACCTTCAGGTCGAGCTCCGGTTCGGTGACGGGCATGGTCGTCGAACTCCCTCATGTCTCAGACGAGCGCGGCGGCCGGGGCCGGCGTGTCCTGCGCCGCCGCGCGGCCGGGCCGGTGGCCCTCGGGATGGCCGAGCAGCCAGTCCCAGAGGACCACCGGGTCCTCGAACTCCTGCTCCGCCCCGCAGAAGCAGGAGGCGTGCAGCCGGTCCGTCCCCGGCAGCCAGCGGATGCGGTAGACGGTGCGGCCGGCCCGCGCCCCGGCGTCGTCCGCGCTCATCGGGCGGCGGCCTCCGGTCGTACGGCGCCGGCCTGGGCCATCCTGGCGAGCAGGCGGCGGGCGGCCAGGCCGCCGGTGTCGATGTTCACCGACAGCTCCTGGTAGCGGTCCGGCTCCCGGGCGAGGACCTGCTCCAGGGTGTTCAGCGCGGTCACGTCCTGCAGCACGACGGTGCGGTTGCTGTCCCGCAGGAAGTCGGAGACCTTCTCGTCGTCGAGCGCGAAGTCGCGCGCCACCGCCCAGAAGTCGTAGGTGGTGTTCTCCGTCGATGGAGTGATCGCGTACACGACCTCGACGTGGAAGGCGTGCGGGTCCGTGCCGTCGGCGGCGGGCGGGGGCGACCCGACCGGGGCGACCCGGCTGTGCAGCAGGTACAGGCACGGCGGGTGGTACTCGATGTCCTGCCAGCGGGTGATGCGGCCCTTGATGCCGGTCGACTCGGCGTAGAACGGCGGGCAGGCCGCGTCGTCCATGTGGCGGCTGACGTAGACGATCCCCGCGTCCTCGTCGACCTCGGTGGTGATCGGCGTCTCGGCCACCTCCGGGGTGCCGATGTAGCCGCCGTGCAGGTACGTCTCGTGGGACAGGTCGAGGAGGTTGTCCACGAGCAGGCCGTACCGCGCGTTCAGCGGCTCCATCCCGCACACCGTGGCGTAGTCGGGCGAGACCAGCCAGGGGGCGCGCGGCGGCAGCGTGTCACCCGGCTCGCGGTCGCCGATCCACACCCAGACGAACGAGTCCTGCTCCACCACGGGGTAGGTGCGCAGCCGCGCGGTGCGCGGAATCCGCTGCTGCGCGGGCACGGCGACGCAGACGCCGTCCGGACCGTAGGTGAAGCCGTGGTAGCCGCACACGACGCGGTCGCCCACCAGGTGGCTGGGCGATTCGGACAGGGGGAACCGGCGGTGCACGCAGCGGTCGGCCATCGCCACGGCCCGCCCGTCCTCGGTGCGCCAGAGCAGGATCGGCTCGTTCAGGACGGTCCGGCCGAGCTGACGCCGGCCCACCTCGTGGCCGTAGGCGGCCACGTACCACTGGTTACGCGCGAATTCGGTGACGATCACAACTCACTCCTCGGGGTCGGCGGGCAGGGGCCGCCGACGCAGGTCGGGTTTGCGGATCTTGCCGGAGCCGGTCTTCGGCAGCGCGCCGACGACGTCGACGTAGACCGGGATCTTGTACTTCGCGAGCCGGGGACGGAGGAAGTCCCGCAGCTCGCCGGGGGTGACGGCGGCGCCGGGGCGAGACACGACGAAGGCGCGGCCGACCTCGCCCCACCGCTCGTCCGGCACCCCGACCACGGCGGCCTCCGCCACGGCGGGGTGCTCGAAGAGCACGTTCTCGACCTCCGCCGGATAGACGTTCTCACCGCCGGAGATGTACATGTCCTTCACCCGGTCGACGACGTGGAGGTGGCCCTCGTCGTCCAGGGTGGCGATGTCGCCGGAGCGGAACCAGCCGTCCTCGGTGAGCGCGGCGGCGGTCGCCTCCGGGTTCCGCCAGTAGCCGGGGGTCACGTTCGGCCCCCGGACGAGCACCTCGCCCGGCTCGCCCGGCGCGACGGGGGTGAGGTCGGGCCGGACCACGCGCACGTCGGCGAAGAAGACCGGCACCCCGGCCGAGCCCACCTTGCGCACGCTCTCGCCCGCCTCCAGGAACGTCGCGCCCGGCGCGGTCTCGGTCATCCCGTAGCCCTGGCAGAAGACCAGGCCCCGCTCCTGGTAGGCGCGGATCAACGTGACCGGGATGGCCGCTCCCCCGGACATGAGGGTGCGCAGCGAGGACAGGTCGGCGTGCGGCCAGCGCGGCGACCGCGCGAACGCCGCGAACATCGCGGTGACCCCGAACATCCAGGTGACCCGGTGCTTCTCGATGAGGTCGTAGCACCGGTCGACGTCCCAGAACGGCATGACGACCGAGGTGCCGCCCTTGAGGAAGGTCGGCAGCAGCGTCTGGTTCAGGGCCGCCACGTGGAACAGCGGCGCGCTGATCAGGGTGACCTCGGTGCCCGCCACGTCCACGCCGATCAGCATGTGGAAGCAGTTCCACGCGAGGTTGGCGTGGGTCAGCATGGCGCCCTTGGGCCGTCCGGTGGTGCCGGAGGTGTAGAGGATGAGGGCGACGTCGTCGAGCGTCACCGCGGTGTCGATCGGCGTGGGGTCGCCCTGCGACAGCCAGGTCTCGTAGTGCCGCTCCCCCTCCGCGGGCGACTCCAGCGCCACGACCGTGTGCGGGCGCGGCGGGCCGGGGATCTCGCGGACCACGGCCGCGCACTCCGGTGCGTAGACGAGGACCGACGCGCCCGAGTCCGCCAGCATGTACGCGATCTCGGGCGCGGCCAGCCGGAAGTTCAGCGGTACGAAGATCGCACCGAGCACGTGGGCGGCGAACATGGTCTCGGCGAAGGCGACGTGGTTGGGGCCGAGGTAGGCGACCCGGTCCCCCGCGCGCACCCCCGCCTCGCGCAGCCGCGACGCGAGTCTCGTCGTCCGCTCGTGGACCTCCGCGTAGCTGAACGACCGGTCCTCGAACACGAACGCGGTGCGGCCCGGGCTCATCTGGGCCCGGCGCGCCGGCCAGCCCCCCAGTCCTGCGTTGCGCACAGGCGGCACCCCCTTGTCAGGCGGAGGACGGTTTCGCCGTGTCGGCGACCTGGCCCGACGGCGCCGCCGGCGCGACCGAGGTCAGGTCGTGGCGGCTGGTCTCGCGCAGCGCCAGGACGCAGGCCACGGTCAGCAGGCAGCACGCGGCGATGATCACCGAGATCGTCGTCGTCCCGCCGCCGGTCGTCGCGTCGAGCTGGGCGAACAGCAGCGGCGCGAGGCCCGCGCCGAGCCCGGCGATCTGGTAGCCGAGCGAGGCGCCCGTGTAGCGGCTCCCGGTGGTGAACAGCTCGGTGTACAACGCCGCGAGCGGGCCGAACATCAGCGGGTGGATGACCGCCTGGCCGAGCACGAGCGCGACGGCGAGCACGGCCGTGCTGCCGGAGTCCACCATCGGGAAGAGCACGAAGCCGAACACCGCCATGAGCACCGCGCCCGCCAGCACGACCGGGCGGCGCCCGACCCGGTCGGACAGCGCCGACCAGCCGACGATGCCCACGACGGCCAGTGCGGACGAGAGCGTGAGCGCGTTGAGCACCGCCGGCCGGGCGAAGCCGGCGCGCACGCCGTACGCGATGAGATAGGTGGTGAGGGTGCCCTGGGCCACGAAGGCCGACAGGCCGACGCCGACCCCGAGCAGGAGGGTCTTCGGGTGGTCGCGGAACACCTCCAGCAGCGGCATCCGGGGCGCCCGCTCCCTTGCGGCTTCGAACACCGGCGTCTCCTCCACCCGGAGCCGGACGAACAGGCCGATCGCCAGCAGCACGAAGCTGATCAGGAACGGCACCCGCCAGCCCCAGCTCAGGAACGCCTGCTCGTCCATGACGGCGGCCGTGCCGGTGAGCGCCGCAGTGGACAGCACCATGCCGAAGGGGGCCCCGGCGTTGGTGAAGCTCGCCCACAGGCCGCGCCTGCTGGTCGCGTGCTCGGCGGACATGAGCACCGCGCCGCCCCACTCGCCGCCGACGGCCACGCCCTGCAGGATCCGCAGCACTACCAGCGCGATGGGCGCGAGGCTGCCGATCTGCGCGTAGGTGGGAAGCAGGCCGATGAGGAAGCTGGCGACACCCATCAGGGTCATGGTCAGCACGAGCATGCGCTTGCGCCCCAGCCGGTCGCCGTAGTGACCGAAGATCACCCCGCCGAGCGGCCTGGCCAGGTAGCCCGTGGCGAACGTGCCGAAGCTGGCGACCGTCGCCGCGAGCGAGTCGAGTGAGGAGAAGAAGACCTTGTTGAAGACGACGGCCGAGGCCGTGGCGTAGAGCAGGAAGTCGTAGTACTCGATGACGCTGCCCAGGAAGCTGGAGGTCACCGCGCGCCGGAGCTGTGTCCGGTTGGGGGGTGCGACTGACAGGTTCGGCATGACCGAGCTCCTCGTCCGGGAGCGAGCCGAGACGCTCGCCTTCTCGTCCGGAGGTTAGGCAGATTGCTAACGGAGGTCAATACTTTGCCGAATATGGATGCGGGCAGCCCGGCGTCAACGGCCGCGCACCCGGCCCTCGGCCTCCTGCTCGACCTACCCCGCCCGCTCCCCGGCACGCCCGCGGCGACCGCGAGCCGCGGGCGGGTCGTGCCACGAGTGCCGGGAGAGACGCAAGTCACACCCGGCCGCCGTCAGATCCATGCCGGGTTGTGTGTCTAGGGAGTGAAACAGCAGACACCCGCAGAGAGAACGGAAAGACGTCATGAGCAAGGTCTGGTTCGTCACCGGTTCGTCCCGCGGCCTGGGCCGCAACTTCGTCGAGGCCGCCCTGTCCCGCGGCGACAAGGTGGCCGCGACCGCGCGGAACACCACGAGCCTCGACGAGCTGGTCGCCGCCTATGGCGACGCGGTGCTCGCGCTCGAACTGGACGTGACCGACAAGGCCGCCGCCTTCGAGGGCGTGAAGCGGGCCAAGGAGCACTTCGGCCGCCTCGACGTCATCGTGAACAATGCCGGCTACGCCCAGATCGGCGCGATCGAGGAGCTGACCGAGCAGCACCTGCGCGACCAGTTCGAGACCAACCTGTTCGGCGCGGTGTGGGTGATCCAGGCCGCACTGCCCTACCTGCGCGAGCAGGGAGCGGGGCACGTCATCCAGCTGTCCTCGGCCGCCGGGCTCATCGCGATGCCGCTCGGCGGCGCGTACCAGGCCTCCAGGTGGGCTCTGGAAGCCCTGAGCGAGACCCTCGCCCAGGAGGTTGCGGACTTCGGCGTCAAGGTGACCATCATCGAGCCCGGCGCCTTCGCCACCCGGTCCGGCAAGAACCCCGATCCCCTCGACAACGGCCACGTGGCCGAGCCCGACCCGGTCTACGACGACCTCCGCCGGCGCCTCGCCGCGTTCGCGGGGAAGCAGCCCGCCGGCGACCCCGCCGCCGCGGCCCGGGCACTCCTCAAAATCGTTGACTCCGACAACCCTCCCCTGCGAGTGCTTTTCGGCCTCGGCTTCTACCCGATGCTCCAGCAGGTCTACGCCGACCGGCTCAAGACCTGGGCCGACTGGCAGGACCTGTCGCGGGAGGCGCAGGGCGACCTCGATCAGGAAGGTCGATGACAGGGCCGGCCCCGACGGACGAGGACCGGTCATAGCGATCAGGGCCGAGGCCGCGCGCATCGCCGGCCTCTACCACGCCCGCGACCCGCGGAAGCCGACCCGTATCGGCGCCGGCACCCCGCTCACCCTGCGGTGAACGCCGGCGGCGCAGCAGCCGCGGCTGACCGGGCTCCTCTGGCGTGGACCGCGACGGCTGCCGCCCGCCCGTCGAGCGGGAGCGGGCGGCAGCCGTACCGGAGCGCACCGGCGGCGCGGCCTCAGAGGGCCGCCCTGCGCTCGTGCAGCAGGTCGCGAGCCTGCAGGAACGGCGCCCGCAGGAAGGCCAGGTGGTCTTCCTGCCCGTGCCGGTGGCACACCCGGCCGGGCCACAGACGCCGGCTGCGCTCGTCGATGTAGGCGAGGGAGCCGTCGACGAGGTTCAGCATGTGGTCGATCGTGGCCGCGTCCGACCGGGCGTACTCCTCGCCCGTACGCAGGTAGACCGGGGACGTGTGCGCCATGATCGGCCTGGCCCACACGTCGTGGTGCCGGGCGACGCCCGCGCCAGGTCCGTAGCAGCGCGCGGCGACCCAGCTGTCCTCGGTCACGGGCACGTCCGCAGTCAGTTCGAGCGTCCGGCCGGGGGCGTCGAGCCTGCGCTCGGCGACGACGCGCCCGTTGACCACGATCTCGAGCCGGTCGACGTCGAAGATCGACTGGAGGCGGGCGTCGACGCGTACGGTGCCGCTCGCGGGCACCCGCGCCTCCTGGCCCGGCTCACGGCCGTCCACGGTGAACCACAGCAGCGGGCCGCTGGTGACGAAGGTCGCGCCCCGCCGTACGGCCCGGCACCAGGCCCAGTAGTCGAACTCCTCGTCATCCGGCACGTGGGCGTAGGTGCGGATGAGGCCGATCGGGACCTCGCTGCTCATCTTGTCCGTGCCGCCCACCAGGGTGATCCGGTAGCCGGCGTCGAGGTAGCGGTAGTACTCCCGGATGTTGTAGTCGTCGTAGGCGATCATCTCGACGGCGTCGAGCCTGCCGGTGGCGAGCAGGGCCGCGGCCTCGCCGTTGGGCACGGGGAAGTGCGCCAGCACGACGGTGCCGCCCTGCTCGCGGCATTCGTCGGCCCAGTGGGACAGGGTGGTCTCCAGGCCGCCGCCGAGCTCGGCCTCCTCCGCGCCGCCGGTGCACCACGGCATGATCGGGCGCCGCAGGCCGAGCAGGTTGATGTGGCCGAGCATGCCGCTGCGGTTCTCCTGCCCGGCGAACACGTGCGTGTGCCCGTCGTGGGAGGTGTGCGGGTGGCCGGTGAACTCCTCCGTGTTGGTGAACAGGTGCCCCCACTGGCTGAGCAGCAGGTTGGTGACCCGGACGTCCTCGCCTCGGGCCTCCAGCTCGGCGCCGAGGGTCGAGACGAAGTGCACGTGGGTGTCGCCGCTGTACCAGCCGTCGGCGGCCAGGTCCGTCACCCTGGCCAGCGTCAGCTCCAGCTCGGTCTGGCCCTCCTCGATCGTGACCGTGGTGTGCAGCGGCTCGTACTCGAACCCGCGGGCGGCCTCCACGGTGACCTCGCCCAGCGGCAGCCAGCCCTCGCAGGTGCCGTCCACGTAGGAGTAGGTCGTGGCGCCCAGGCGGACGTCGCCGCCGATGTCGAGGTTCCAGGTGTTGCCGTCGGAGTTGATGTGCCCGTGATGGCCGTGCGGCGGGTAGGGCACCCCGTCTGCGGAGCGGAAGTGGATCCGGCACGGGACCGGCTCGCCGGTGGCCGCGTCCCTGACCGTGGTGCGCACCCAGGCCCGTCCCGCGTCGGGGACGCGCCAGGTGACCCCGCCGTCGCCGTGCTCCCCGGCGCCGAGCAGTTCCCCCCATCCGCAGGCGCTGATCACCGTCTCGCCGCGGGAGAGCGTCAGCCGCGCCGAAGGAGTGGCGGCGACGCGCACGTAGCCCTGGTGGTGCTCCCCCGTGGGCGTCCCCCAGGCCGGTGTGCCCCCGGCGGCCGCGTCCACGGAGCCCACCGTGCGGTAGACGTAGGTCGCCGACCCCCGGTCGACGCTCACGACCAGATCCTCCGAGACCGGCCCCGCCGACGGGCCGAGGTCGAGCAGGACGTCGCGCCACACCGTACGCCCGAAGGGGTCCTCGTCGAGCTCGCCGGCGGTCACCGCGCCGACGAGGATGGCCGGGCCCGCCGAGTGGATCTCCAGGGCGCGGACCGTCCGCTCGGGCCGGGGGTTGCGGCAGGGCCACAGGTAGAACCGGTACGGCAGGACGTACGGCGACCGCGCCTGCGGGTCGTCGATGTCGACGAACCGCGCCCCCGCGGCGTCGAAACGCCCGTGGGTGCGCGGCATCAGCCGATGCTGGGCGTCGGGGACGGCCAGGAACGGGGTCTGCCCCCAGTCGAGCGGGATGGCCCGGTCGCTCCACAGCCGCGGCGTGGGCCCGATCTCCATGCGCTGGCGCACCGGCAGCCGCTCGGTGGTCCCGTCGTCGTAGACGAGGGTGTAGTGGCCGCAGAGCTGACCGGCCAGCTGCCCGTCGAACAGGTCGGGGGACTCCAGGGCGTGCGCGACCACCAGCCACGTGACCCTGCGGCCCACGGCGACGGTGACGCTCGCCGGGCCGGAGCCGCCCACGCGCAGCAGCGCCGCGTCCGCGTCGCCCTCGTCGCCGAACCGGAACGGCAGGCCGTAGAGCGTGCGCGGCCCGAGCGGATAGGAGTCGCCGTCGTCGAGCACCGAGCGGGGCGCGTTGAGCACATCGGCCAGGTCGAGCGGGAAGTAGCCCCGGCAGCCGCCGTCCTGTGACATGTCGTGATCAGGCATTTCCGACAGCTGTCTCCCTCCGGCCGGCGGGCGGCTCGTCGACGGACGTCTGGGCCAGCCCGGCGTAGAGCCGGGGTGCGCGGGCCCGCAGGTACAGGGCCCTGGTGACGCCGGCCACGATGCCGGCCACGCCGAGGCCGATGATCAGGATGTTGGTGGTGGTCCCGGCTCCGGTCAGCAGCGGCAGGTTGCTCAGGACGAGGAAGAGCACCACGGCCAGGGCGACGAAACTCAGCCCGGGGGCGACGGTGGTGCGGAAGATCCCGGCCTGGGGCGCCTCCCGGCGCAGGAAACGGATGATCGCCACGGAGCACAACGCCCACAGGCAGATGATCCCGAGGAACCCGAGCGCGCTGCCCCACAGCAGCAGCCCGAGGTAGGGGTCGATCCCGAGGACCGCGAACACGACGACGGCCAGGCCCGCGAGCACGGTCTGGACGAGGCCGGCCGCCCAGGGGGCCTTGGTCTTCGGGTGGGTACGGCCGAGCACGCGGGGCAGCAGGCCCTCGCGGCCCATGGCGAAGAAGTAGCGGTTGGCCGCGTTGTGCAGCGCGAGCAGCGCGGCGAACGCGCTGGTCAGCAGCAGGATGTGCATCACCTCGGTGATCGGGGCGGGCACGTACCTGTCGAAGACCGCCACGACCAGGTTGACCGGGTCGGCCTCCGCCGCGGCGCCGATCTTGTCGACGCCGTAGGCCATCACGACGACCCAGGTGATGAAGGCGTAGAAGACGGCGATGAACCCGACCGCGATGTAGGTCGCCCGGCGGACCGTGCGGATGCCGCCGCGCGCCTCCTCGCTGAAGATCGCGGTGGCCTCGAAGCCCATGAACGCCCCGGCGACCAGGGCGAACATCGCGCTGTTGCCCGGGTCGAAGACCCTGCCCGGCGCGAACGACGCGGCGGACCACTCCCCGGAGCCGCCCTTCAGCAGCACGTAGGCCGCCAGCACGACGAGCACGGCCGTCTCCAGCACCAGCAGCGCCCCGAGGATCCGGGCGCTGGTGTGGATGCCCCGATACCCGAGCCACCCCACGAAGACCAGGCCGACGATCGCGAACGCCCACCACGGCACGTCGCGGCCGAAGTAGTTCTTGAAGGTCTCGTTGGCGTACACGCCGAGCGCGCCGTACGTGCTGATCTGCAGGGCGTTGTAGGCGACGACGGCGAGCATCGCCGCGCCGGAGCCCGCCGGCTTGCCCAGGCCGCGCGAGATGGTGGCGTAGAAGGCCCCCGCGTTGCGCACGTACCGGCTCATGGTCATGAAACCGACGGCGAACAGCGCCATGACCACCCCGGCGACCAGGTAGGCGCCGGGGACGGCGGCGCCGCCCTTGAGGAAGTGCAGGGGGGCGACGGCGACGATGAGGGTCAGGGGGGCGAGCGCGGCCAGGACCGTGAAGACGAGGTCCTTGGTGCCCATGGCGTTGCTGGCGAGGGCGCCGGGCGCGGTCGCGGCGTTCCCGGGGGGATGACCTGGCATGGTGAGTTCCTTACTGCGGGGTCGGCACTGGGAGTCGTCACTGGGAGTCGGCACTGGGAGTCGGCACGGGGAGTCGGCGACCCGCGGGCAGGCGACCGCCCGCCCACGGACCCGGGGCTGAAGGAGGTTGGGCTGAAGGAGGGTGGGCTGATCAGCGGGTGACCGCGACGAAGACCTTCTCGCTCGGCTCCAGGGTGATCCAGTCGCCGCGGAAGCCCTGCGGGATGTGGAACGACTCCCCCGGGCCGAACTCCTTGCGCCGCCCGGACTCGTCCTGCACGGCGACGCGGCCCTTGAGGATGAAGCAGATCTCGTCGTAGGGCCAGGAGTCGAACCGCACGGCGCCGGGCTCGCCTGTCCAGTAACCGCCGGTGAAGGAGCTCGCCGCGCCGCCGAAGACGCGGAACTCCGCCTCCGTCCACTCGGCGGACAGCAGGTGGTAGTCGCTCAGCGGCGGCACGAAGCGCTCGCCGTTCGCGGCGGTGACGGCGCGGACGGCGTCGACGCCCGCCGGAGTGTGCCGGTCGTTCACGCTGCGGTTCCCCCGTCGTTCTCGAAGCGGCTGGTCATGCCGAAGCGGCGCAGGACGTTGTGGGTGATGCGCTCGACGAAGGGGTCGCCGAGGCTGAGCACGTGGGACCACTCGGTGGTGCCGCCGTTGAAGACTTCGCCGTCGCCGCGGGTGAACGCCCCGATCATGCCGGCTCCCCGCATCTCGCCCTCGTGCACGTAGTCGGGCAGGTCGTCGCCGAGGTCGGCGTTGTAGTTGTAGACCTCCTCCTCCGGGCCGCCGATCGGCACCCGGCCGCCGAAGCGGTCCTCCTCGCCCCGTACGGCCGGCGCGAGGGCCAGGATCTCCAGCGTCTCCGGCGCGCCGTCCTCGAACGTCGGGTACGGCAGGCCGCGGCGGAAGGTGTACTCGACCGAGTCGAGCTCGAAGGCCGCCAGGAAGTACGGGGGCCCGCCGAGCAGGTCGCCGTAGTACAGGTCGGTCCCCTCGAACGCCCAGTGGTGCGGCCGGTAGACCGTGAAGCCGCCCGACGAGCGCGGGGTGGCGACGCCGTAGCGGTTGTAGATCCCGCCGAGGCCGTTGAGGCCGATGGTGGTGGCGCCGGGACGCCCGACCGACTTGGCCTCCCACACGGTGGTGGCCAGGTGCGGCGTCGCGGCCGCCTCGGGGTCGAGAGACGGCAGGCGGTAGCAGTACTGCGTGGCGCCGTCGTCGCTGAGCCGCACCTGCCACTGGTAGTTGCCGCCGAACCTGGCCAGGTTGCCGCCGGCGTCGACGAACGCGTCGACGGTGTCGCGCATCCGCCAGGACCAGTACTCGTCGTGCCCGACGACGACGACGCAGGAGTACCCGTCCAGCGCGTGGGGGTCGAAGTGCAGGTCGTGCTGGGTCAGGTAGTCGATCTCGTACCCGTTGCGCTCGGCCCACACGACGAAGTGCCGCTCGTACGTGGCCCAGAACGCGTCGGCGTGGTGGCGGCTGTACCCGAACAGGCGCGCCCACTCGTAGGAGGGATAGCGGGGAGCGCCGTGCATGGGCAGGACGCCGGGGTTGGCCTCCCGCGGCGCGCTCAGCGGCTTGCGGATCATGCCGCGGGCGATGGGGCGCTGGGTCGAGGCCAGCGGCGACCCGTTGTCGGAGCGCGGGTCGTCGCCCAGGCCGCGGTAGTGGTTGGCGCCGCCCCAGTCGTTGTAGGCCAGCATCGTGCCGGTGGTCAGCACGAGGGCGGCCCGGGCACGCCGCTCGGCCGGGGCCTTGACGACGAAGAAGTGCTCGCGCTCCCACAGCTCGCCGGACGGCGTGACGGCGCGCACCGTGACGATGTGGAAGCCGCTGCGCCAGTCGCCAGGGATCTCCAGTTCGAGCCCCACGGGCCAGCCGCAGCCGGTGGCGTGCGCGTCGGCCGGCGCCTCGTGCCGGCCCGCCGACAGCCCGGTGCGCGACCACACCACGCGCGGCTCCAGCCCGTCGCGGACCACCTCCAGGTCGAAGGACGGGACGCTGGAGCTGAGGTGGAAGCGGACGGTCTCCCCAGGGAAGTAGGAGAACCGGTCGGTGTAGCACCACACCTCGGCCGCGTCGGGCGTGCGGAACGCACGCTCCGAGGGCCAGTCCTTCGGAGACCAGGCGAAGGCGGCGGGCAGGCCCGTCGCCGTGTTCGTGTCGCTCACTGCTCCTCCTTGAGTGCGAGCAGGCTGATCAGGTCGTAGGCCACGTGGGAGGCGGCGACGGAGGTGATCTCGGCGTGGTCGTACGCCGGGGAGACCTCCACGACGTCGGCGCCGACGAGGTCGCATCCGGCCAGGCCGCGCAGGATCTCCAGCAGTTCCCGGCTGGTCAGGCCTCCGGCCTCGGGGGTGCCGGTGCCGGGCGCGTGCGCCGGGTCGAGCACGTCGATGTCGATCGAGAGGTAGAGCGGACGGCCGCCGATCCGCTGACGCAGCGCGCCGGTGATCTCGTCCACGCCCCGGCGCATCACATCTGCGCTGGTCACGATACCGAAGCCGAGGCGCCGGTCGTCCTCCAGGTCCTTCTTGCCGTACAACGGGCCGCGGGTGCCGACGTGGCAGACCGCCTCGGTGTCGAGGATGCCCTCCTCGACCGCACGGCGGAACGGCGTGCCGTGGGTGTACTCGGCCCCGAAGTAGGTGTCCCAGGTGTCCAGGTGCGCGTCGAAGTGCAGCAGCGCCACCGGGCCGTGCCGCCGGGCGGCCGTCCGCAGCAGCGGCAGCGCGATCGTGTGGTCCCCGCCGACCGTGACCAGGCGCGTGCCGTCCTCCGTCAGCCCGGAGGCGGCCTCCTCGATGGTCTCGACGGCCTCGCGGATGTCGAACGGGTTGACCGCGATGTCGCCCGCGTCCGCCACCTGCACCGCCGCGAAGGGCGAGACGTCCAGGCCCGGGTGGTACGGCCGGAGCAGCCGGCTGGCCTCGCGGACGGCCGAAGGGCCGAACCGGGCGCCGGGACGGTAGGAGACCCCGCTGTCGAACGGCACGCCCACCACCGCGACGTCGGCGTGCCCGACCTCGTCCAGGCGCGGCAGCCGCGCGAAGGTGGCCGGGCCGGCGAATCGCGGGACCCGGGAGGAATCGACGGGCCCCCGTGGCACGGTCATACCTGATCCTTTCTCTCCGGGACGAAGCCCCAGGTCAGGGGCTTATGGATCGGCAAGTCTGCATCAAACAGACCAGACCGGCAATTGGGGCACACACGGAGAGTCGGGCGGTGGTTTGTGGCTGGACACAAACCGGTTCAGGAGGGTGATGGGCCGCGCGGGGCGAATCGGCCCCGGTGACGAAGGCGGGACCGGGCACGCGGACGACCCGGTGGCCGAGGATGGCCACCGGGTCGGGAAGTCAGGGGTCAGACGCGAAGGGGGTCAGACGGGAAGCGAGCTCAGGCGGGAAGCGGGGTCAGGCGTAGTGCCGGTAGATCGCGCGGGCGACGCAGGCCGGCTTGGCCGCGCCGTCGATCTCGACGGTGAAGTCCAGGTGC
>NZ_JBFAOO010000160.1:0-17362 GCF_040675265.1 Microbispora sp. NPDC049633 | reverse complement strand
CGACGGCGCAGACCACGCTGCGCACCGCCGCCGTCCTCGGCCGCGAGGCCGACGCGGACGTGCTGGTCGCCCTGCCGGGGGCGGACGAGGAGACGGTGCTCGACGGCCTGGAGGCGGGCGTGCTGTCCGGGCTGCTGGAGGAGCCGCGCCCCGGCCGTGTCCGGTTCGCCCACGTGCTCGTCCGCGAGACGTTGTACGAGGACATCCCGCGGCTGCGCCGGGCGCGGATGCACGGCAAGGTCCTGACGGCGCTGGAGCGGGTGCGCCCCGGCGACGTGGGGGCGCTCGGGCACCACGCGCTCGCCGCCGCGACGACCGCGACCGCCCTCACGGCCGCCGAGTACGCGGCGCGGGCCGCCGGGCAGGCGGCCGCGCTCTACGCCCACAGGGAGGCGGCCGCGCTGCTGGAGGGCGCGCTGGGCGCGCTCGACCTGCTGAGCGAGGGGACCGACGACGCGCATCGGGACGTTCGCCTCGACCTCCTGTGCCGTCTGGTGTCCGCGCAGGCGCACGCGGGCGACGTGATCACGGCGGTGCGCAACCGGACGAGGGCGCTGGCGGTGGCCCGCCGGATGGGCGGCCGGGACGCGGTGGCGCGGGCGGTGTCCTCGCTCGACGCGCCGGTCATCTGGACCATCCAGCCGGACCGCGTGCTCGACACCGATTTCGTCCGGGCGATCGAGGAGTCGCTGCCCGCGGAGGCCGGGGAACTGCGCTGCCGGATGCTCGTCGCCCTCTGCCACGTGCTCGAAGGACACGACGCGGAGCGCATCGAGGCGGCCAGTGGGGAGGCGCTGGCGATCGCGGACGCCCTCGGCGACCCCCGGCTGCGGTGCATGGCGCTCAACGGCCGCTACTGGGTCTGCCTGACCCCCGACAAGCGGGACGAACTGGAGAGGCTCGGGCACGATCTGCTGGCCGCCTCGGCCGCCGCAGGGCTCCTCGGCTATCAGACGCTCGGCCACTTCTCGCTGCTCATGGTCGCGCTGGGCCGCAACGACTGGACGACGGCGCGCCGGCACGCCGACAAGGCGATGGAGCTGTCGACGAGCGGCCAGCTCGGCCTGGCCCTCGGCATCCTCGGCTTCCTCGACGCCCTGCACCTGCTGGTCAGGGGGGAGTTCGAGCGGGCCGAGAGCGTCTACTCGCAGCTCGGGGAGCAGCTGGCCAGCACCGGTGACGCCAACGGCGCGATGGTGGGAGTGGTCGGCCGCTTCGTGGTCAAGCTGGCGGCGGGACGGGTCCACGACTCGGTCGAGGAGCTCGCCGCCTTGTGGGAACGCCTGCCGCAGGACGCCGGCGAGCTGTACGCGCGGGCGCTCACCGGCGCCGGCCGCCCGGAGGAGGCCCGCGCGGCCTGGGCTCCCGTACGCGCCCCTCGCCGGGACTACTACTGGCTCGTGTTCATGGCTCTCCGCGCGAACAACGCGATCGAGCTGGACGACCCGGAGGTGGCAGGGGAGTGCTATCGGCTGCTCCTGCCGTACGACGGCGAGCTGGCCGGCCTGCACTCGGGCTCGGTCACGCTGGGGCCGGTGGCGCACACGCTCGGCGACCTGGCGGTGTTCCTGGGGCGGCCCGGCGACGCCGAGGCCCACTACCTGCGGGCCGCCGAGGTCGCCCGGCAGGTCGGCTCCCCGCACTGGGAGGAGGCCGCCCGCCGCGGGCTTGACGACGCGGCGCTCACGCGGCGCCGAAGATGAGGCGCTCGCGGCGCCGGTGGGCGCGGCGCAGCACCGCCAGCATGACGACCAGGACGGGCCCGGCCAGCGCGCGCAGCTCCGCCATCTCCTCCGGCCGCGCGTGCTGCTCGATCCGCGGCAGCTCGAAGCGCACGTCGCCGCCCTTGCGGACGTACTGCTCCAGCTCCTCCCAGTCCTTGGCGGACACGTGCCGCATGATGATCGGGAAGATCGTGCGCTCCTCCTCCTCGATGTGCTCGTCGAGCAGGTCCGCCAGCCGGCGCAGCGGCTTGGCCAGCTCGGCCGGGTCGCCCGCGACGGACTGGATCTCCTCCAGCAGCGGGTCGAGCTCGGAGTGGTCCTCGCTCAGCTCGCTCAGGTCCACCTCGGCGCCCGCGGACCGGACGAGCAGGGGCCACAGACGGTCGTCCTCCGCCTTGTGATGGTGGTGGATGCCGCGGCACAGCTTGGTGACGTACTCGCGGATGGCGGCGGCGCGCTCCGGCCCGCACGGCTGCCGGCCCGCGGCGATCTCGGCGGTGACGTCGGCGAGGCGCCGGGAGTCGGCCCGCATCGCCCGGTGCGTGATACGGAAGCCCAGCAGGTTGGGGGTGTCGGACATCGGGGGGCCCTTCGTGAGCGGGGGAACGGCGGTGGTCACGCTCACTGTGCGGCCGGGCACTTGGGGTCGGTTAAGACCCTACTTAAGGCCGATTCTTGTGGGACGCGAGATAGGCATGGGGAAAACCCGATAGTTTGTTCCGTCATGGACAGCCGATGGGTGGGACCGGACGGTTACGAGATCGTTCCCGCGTACCGCCGCGACCGCCAGGTGCTGCGGGTGCGGCGCCACGGCCAGGTGGTCGCCGACTGCCTGTCGGTCGAGGAAGTCGCCCGGTATGTCGACCTCGCCGACCTGTGCGAGGTGATCCCGCTGACCGCCCGGGCCGGCGACGCCCGTCAGGTAGCCAGGTCACAGGCGTAACAGGCGCGGGCCCTGGGCACTCACAGTGCCGAGGGGGAATCGATGCGCCTGCCTGCCCGTCTGCTCGTCACCGTCAGCGCACTCGCCGCCGCGCTCGTCGCCGCACTCGCCGCCACACTGGGCGGCTGCGGGTCGGCGCCCACGGAGCCCGTGGCCGAGACGCCGGTGTACGTGCTCAACTTCCGCGACTCCGAGCGGGGCAGGCCCGACCAGCGGCCGGCGAACCTCGTGCTCTCGGAGTTCAGCACGATGAGCGCGGTCACCTGGCGGACCTGGGGACCGACGCGGGCGACCGGCGCGGGAAAGCTCAGCGGCACCTGGTGCCTGCCCGAGTGCGCGGACGCGCCGTACGACGCCACGGTGACGTTGAGCAGCGTGATCCCGGTCAAGGGCAAGGGCTACTTCAGCCGCTACGCCGTCACGGCCGACGTGCCCGTCCGGCACCGGCCGGAGGCCGACCTGTCCGGGGTCCTGCCGACACCCTGAGCGCGCCCTGAGCGGCCCGCGGCGCGGGGTGATTCGAATTCGCGTAGGCCGCCGTGGCCGTGTATGGTTACACCTGTCCGCAACGCGAGAGCGGCCGGCGGACCCGCCCCTATAGCTCAGTCGGCAGAGCGTCTCCATGGTAAGGAGAAGGTCAACGGTTCGATTCCGTTTGGGGGCTCTAGTCGAGAAGTCCTATCCAAGCAGTGTTTCTGACTGATGCTGCCGGGTGGGGCTTTCGGCTTGGTGGGGATGCCTCATTCCCATGGGAAGAGCGACCTCGATCATGGCTGATCCCGATGCGCGAATAGCCGTACAGGTCGGGTATCCTTGCGTGGCCGGATCCAGTTCCGGCCAAGGCGGAGTAGCTCAGTCAGGCAGAGCAAGCGGCTCATAATCGCTGTGTCGCCGGTTCAAGTCCGGCCTCCGCTACTACCCTCCCGGGCCACCTGCACAAGGCGGCCCCGGCGTGGGTTGTCCAGTAGTCCCGAACGCAGAAAGGCACTCCCACGTGGCTGCC
This sequence comes from Microbispora sp. NPDC049633, assembly GCF_040675265.1. Classification (NCBI taxonomy): domain Bacteria; kingdom Bacillati; phylum Actinomycetota; class Actinomycetes; order Streptosporangiales; family Streptosporangiaceae; genus Microbispora; species Microbispora sp. NPDC049633. The sequence goes on along the minus strand of NZ_JBFAOO010000160.1, from coordinate 13,692 downwards.
ACAGACGTTAGGCCGAAGATCACGCTGGCCTGCCAGGAGTGCAAGCACCGCAACTACATCACGCGGAAGAACCGGCGCAACGACCCGGATCGGCTTGAGCTGAAGAAGTACTGCCCCAACTGCAAGACGCACCGGGCGCACCGCGAGACCCGTTAGTTCCGGTACGCGGCCAGTTCCGGCACGCGGCGCGGTCCCGCGCAGGCATCACTTCGGAACCCCATCGCACTTCCGACACCGGCGTTCCCCCGTGGGGACGCCGGTTTGTCGTGTCCGCACTTTGATTCCGGGTTCTGTTACGGTACGGCCTACCCGCTCAGCAGAAGGAGCCCGGCCCGATGGCTTTGAACCGTGATTTCGTCGGGCGGACGTACGCGTCGTCCGCGCCCTACGAGGTCAGCCGCGTGAAGATCAGCGAGTTCGCCACCGCGATCGGCGACTCCAACCCGATCTACCACGACAGGCAGGCCGCCGTGGCGGCCGGACATCCGGACGTCGTCGCGCCGCCCACGTTCCCCATCGTGTTCAGCCTTCTCGGGACCGGTGACGCGCTCGCCGACCCCGAGCTCGGGCTCGACTTCTCGATGGTGGTGCACGGCGAGCAGCGGTTCGAGTACGAGCGGCCCATCCACGCGGGCGACGAGCTGGTGTGCGCCTCCACTATCGCGGAGATCCGCAGCGTCGGGCGCAACGAGTTCCTGACCCTGCGCAGCGACGTCTCCACCACCTCCGGTGAGCTGGTCTGCCGGACCTACAACGTCATCGTGGAGCGGGGAGGGGCGGCCTGACATGGCGGCGACGGTCAAGTACGACGAGGTGGAGGCCGGCCAGCAGATCCCGGCCGTCGAGTACCGGGTCCGCCGGGTGGACCTGGTGAGGTACGCCGGCGCCTCCGGCGACTTCAACCCCATCCACTGGAACGAGCGGTACGCGAAGGCGGTCGGCCTGCCCGACGTCATCGCGCACGGCATGTACACGATGGCGCAGGGCGGCCGGTTCGTGACGGACTGGGCGGGGGACCCCGGCGCGGTGGTGGAGTACGGCGTCCGCTTCTCGTCCATGGTCGTGGTGCCGGACGACGACAACGGCGCGACGATCACGATCAGCGGGATCGTCGAGGAGAAGCGCGAGGACAAGCGGGTCGTCGTCGCGCTGACCGCGAAGTCAGGCGACTCCCGCGTCCTGTCCAAGGCCCGTGCGGTGGTTCAGCTCGCCTGACCGGCCGATTGGCCGCGGCGGTGCTGGGTAGCGGTCGGATCGTGAGCGATCGAGACAACCCAGATCGAGACAACGCAGCGGACCGGACCGGTGACGTCGCAGGCGTCGCCGCACAGACCCAGGACCCCGGCAAGGCGGGCGACGCCCACGGCGGCGGGATGCCGCGGCCGCGAGTGGAGAACGCCAGGCAGGCCGCCGAGGCCGCCGGGCCCGAAGAGATCGACGAGGTCGAGCAGGACGTCGCGCCAGGCGGGACGATCGAGACCGCGCTGACCCCCTCGGGCGAGCCGTCGGTGGTCGCCTCCCAGCTCCTGTGGGACGGCAGCTCGGCCACGTCGAGGATCGACGAGTCGATAGCCGAGGCGGAGCGCGAGGACCGCGGATAGCTATCCTGTTCGTCGGACGTTCCGCGTGCGAGGAGACCGATGGCTGACCGGTTGGCAGGGGTGCCGCTCGCCCCGTACACCACGCTGCGGACGGGCGGACCGGCCCGGGCGTTCACGCAGGCGGAGACGCAGGACGAGCTGGTCGCGACCATGGCCGAGGCCGACCGCGCGGGCGAGCCCGTGCTGGTGCTCGGCGGCGGTAGCAACCTCGTGGTGTCCGACGACGGGTTCGACGGGCTCGTGGTGCGCGTCGCCACCCGGGGCGTCGAGGTGACCTCCGATGACGGCCGGGTGCGGGTGACCGTGCAGGCGGGGGAGGACTGGGACGCCCTGGTCGCCCGCTGCGTCGCCGAGGGCTGGTCGGGGGTCGAGTGCCTGTCCGGCGTTCCCGGGCTGGTGGGATCCACCCCGATCCAGAACGTCGGCGCGTACGGCCAGGACGTCTCGCAGACCGTCACCGGCGTCCGCGTGTACGACCGGATCGCCGGCGAGGTGCGGGACCTCACGGCGGCCGAGTGCGGCTTCGCCTACCGGCACAGCGCGTTCAAGCACGACCCCGGCCGGCACGTGGTGCTGGCCGTGACCTACGCCCTGGAGCGCTCGCCGCTGTCGGGTCCCGTGGCGTACCGGGAGCTGGCCGTCCGCCTCGGCGTGGAGCTCGGTGAGCGGGTGCCGCTGTCCGACGCGCGCGAGGGGGTGCTGGGGCTGCGGCGGGGCAAGGGCATGGTCCTCGACCCCGGCGACCCGGACACGCGCAGCGCCGGGTCCTTCTTCACCAACCCCGTGCTGGGTCCGGACGAGGCGGCGGCCCTGGCGCTGCGGGCCCCCGGGCACCCGCGCTGGGACATGCCCGACGGCACGGTCAAGGTCCCGGCGGCCTGGCTGATCGAGAACGCCGGCTTCCCCAAGGGCTACGAGAAGGGGCGGGCCCGCATCTCGACCAAGCACACGCTGGCCCTCACCAACCCGACCGGCGAGGCCGGCGCGGACGAACTGCTGGCGCTGGCCCGCGAGGTGCGCGACGGCGTGCACGAGAAGTTCGGAGTGTGGCTCGTCAACGAGCCCGTGCTGGTGGGAGTGAGTTTTTAGCTCGGGTTAAACTAGGGCAACACCGAAGGGGAGTAGTCCGAAATCCACTGATCGACACACTGGCGGTTCGTCCGCCCGGTCGTGGAGCCCTTGTGGCGGACGAGACCTTCGGCCCGACAGTCATGACCGCATGCTGCCGGGCCGAAGTCGTGCCCGAACTCCCCGGGTGTCGTACGACGGCCCGGTCGCAAATCCCCTCGAAAGGGACGAAAGGCGACCCGTGCAAGCCCTCTGGATCTCCCTCGTCGTCATCTTCGTAGCCGAGCTGGGTGACAAGAGCCAGCTCATGGCCCTGACCTTCGCGACCCGGTTCAAGACGTGGCCGGTGCTGGCCGGCATCACCGCCGCCACCGCGCTCGTCCACCTCTTCAGCGTCGGCCTCGGCCGGCTCGTCGGCGACGCCCTCCCCACCACCGCCATCTCGATCATCGCCGGTATCGCGTTCCTCGCCTTCGCCGCCTGGACGCTGCGCGGCGACGAACTCACCGAGGAGGAGAAGGGCAAGGCGGCCAAGACGACCCGCAACGCGTTCATCGCGGTCGCCGTGGCGTTCTTCCTCAGCGAGCTGGGCGACAAGACCATGCTCGCCACGATCACGCTGGCCACCCAGCACGGCTGGTTCGGCACGTGGGTCGGCTCCACCGTGGGCATGGTCGCCGCCGACGCGCTGGCCATCCTGGTCGGCCGGTTCCTCGGCACCCGGCTGCCCGAGAAGTGGATCAAGTATGGCGCGGCCGCCGCGTTCGCCGTCTTCGGCGTGCTGCTGCTGATCGAGCCCCTGTTCGCCTGAGCGAGGACCGCCTAATCGAGAAGAGACAGGCGGTGGGCCGCGGCGGCGGCCTCGCCCCGGGTCGACACCCCCAGCTTGGGCAGGATGTTCGACACGTGCACGCTGACGGTCTTGGCCGAGATGAACAGCTCGGCCGCGATGTCCCGGTTGCTGCGCCCGGCCGCCACCAGGCGCAGCACCTCCAGCTCGCGGGGGGTCAGGTCGGCCTGCCGTACGGGTTCCGGCGGTGTGGGACCGGACGGTGCGGGACGGGAGAGGGGGGCGCCGACGCGGCGGGCCAGCGTCTCGATCTGCGCGACCAGCGGGGTGGCACGCAACTCGACCGCGAGCGGGGACGCCTCACGCAGGCGCGCCGAGGCCCCGTCGCGGTCGCCGCTCGCGGCCGCGGCCATCGCTCCGTGCAGCAGCGCCTTGGCCCGCACGTACGGACGGCCCAGCCGCCGCCACGCCTCGGCCGCGGCGTCGAACTCACCCCCGTATACCAGCCCGAACGCCTCGTCCACCGGGCCGTGCCCCAGGTTCTCGGCGAGACGGTCGCCCAGGGCGCGTACGCGCTCGACCTGCTCGGGGGCGACCGGCGCCGCCGCGTCGCAGACGTAGCGGACCGACGCCAGCAGCCGGCCGGCGAGCATCGCCTTGCCCGACCGCGGCGGGTCGTCCAGCGCCGTCTCCAGGACGGCCAGGGCCTGCAGCGGCTCGCCGCGCAGCAGGTGCCACGCGACGACCAGGCGGGTGTTGTTCGTCCACTCCTGCGTCTGCCCGTCCTGGTGCGGGGAGAACGCCCCGACCTCGGCGAGGATGTCCTGCGCCAGGTCCTCCTCACCGCGCGCGATCGCGATGTCCGCCCGGACCCGCAGCATGTGCCACCGGTTGCGCAGGGTCGGCCCCATCGTCATCGACCGTTCGATGATCTCGATGGCCTCGTCCCACCGGCCGAGGGACTCCAGCGCCTCCGCGCGGTTGTTGGCGATGAACGTGCCCTGGTGGCGGAACCTGCCGAACCGCCGGGCGAGCTTCTCGCCTTCGAGCGCGAGCCGCGCCGCCTCCTCCGAGCGGCCGAGGTTGTCGAGGGCGTCGACGTTGTTCGCCAGGGCGCGCAGGGTGATGCGGGGTGAGTCGAGCCGGGTGCCGATCGCCAGGGCGCGCTCGTTCATCGCGAACGCCGTCTCCAGGTCGCCGTTGATCGAGTGTCCGAGCGCGAGGTTCATCAGAAGGTCGGCCTCCTGGACCTCGTCGCCCTTCTCGCGGGCGGTGCGCAGGGCCTCCTCGGTGAGCGCGGTGCCCTCGGCGATCTCGTCGGAGTTGATCAGCACCGTGCCCAGCCGGGTCAGCACGAGCGTGCGGATGTCGCCGGGCTGCGGAACCAGGCGTTCGGCGCGCCGCAGCTCCTCCAGTCCGCTGGTCTTGCCCTTCTGGATCTTGATGTTCGCCAGGCGGACGAGCAGCTCGGCCACCCGTGCCGGGGCGGTCCGCTCGTCCAGCTCCGCCAGGGCGCCGCGCACGTACTTGGTGCCCTGCTCCATGTCGCCGCCGACGTACGCCGCCTCGGAGGCCCGCTCGAGCACGGTGCAGTGGTCGTGCCCGATGCGCTCGGCGGCGTCGGGGACCTTGTCCCACAGGGTCAGCACGCGGTCGAGCAGCTGGATCTGCTCGGTGTAGGCGAAGGACTTGGCCGCCTTCTCCGCCGCCTCCCAGGCCGAGATCAGCGCCCACAGGTCGTCGCGGGCGGAGTACCAGTGGTGGGCGATCTCGATGGCCGCGCGGCCGGGCGGCACGAGGGTGCGGTCGCGGTCGATCTCCTCGGCGTACCGCGCGTGCATCCGCGCGTGCTCGCCGGGCAGCAGCTCGTCGTGAACCGCCTCGCGGATCAGGGCGTGCCGGAACGCGTACGCCCCGCCGTCGGCCACCTGCAGCACGTTGGCGGCGATGGCCGGCCGCAGCGCGTTCTCCAGATCCACGTCCGACAGCCCGCTGACCGCCGCGAGCAGGTCGTGCCCGACGCGCACGCCCCCGGCGGCGGCGACCCGCAGCACCCGCTGGGTCTCCTCGGGCAGCCGCTCGACCGAGCCGATGATCAGATCGTGCAGCGAGTCGGGGAACGAGCACTCGTCGCCGCAGTCGAGCAGCGCCTCCACGAACAGCGGGATGCCGCCGCTGCGCTCGAAGACCCGGTCCACCTTGGCGAACTCCGGGGTCACCCCGAGGATGCCGGCCATCTGCTCGGCGACCTCGTCCTGGGTGAAGCGGGGCAGTTCCACCCGGACCACGCCGTCGACCCGCCCCAGCTCGGCCAGCACCGGCCGCAGGGGATGGGTGCGGTGCAACTCGTCCGAGCGGTACGTCATGACCATCAGGACGGGAGCCGACCTGAGGTTGCGGCTGAGGAAGGCGATGAGGTCGCGGCTGGAGCGGTCGGCCCAGTGGACGTCCTCGATGACGAGCACCACCGGCCGCCGCTCGGCGAGGCGTTCCAGCAGGGCGAGGATCAGCTCGAACAGCCGGGCGCGGGCCGACTCGGTCTCCCCGTCGCCGCTCGGCTCGCCGAACTCGGGCAGCAGCCTCGCCAGGTCGCGGGCGGCGCCGTCGGGCAGCAGGGCGGCGACCTCGGCCGCCCCGCACTCCCGGACGAGCTGCCGCAGCGCGGCGGTGAACGGCGCGTACGCCAGGCCCTCGGCGGACAGTTCCACGCAGCCCCCGACGAGCACGTGGGCGCCGTCCTGCGCGGCCTGCTCGGCGAACCGGACGGCGAGGCGGGTCTTCCCCACGCCCGCCTCGCCGCCGATGAGAACCGCCGCGGTGGCCTGCTTGCGGGCCTGGTCGTAGGCCTCGCCCAGGGTCTCCAACTCCGCGCCCCGCCCGACGAAAACGGGGCTCACCGCCCGGCGTGTCATGTCGTCAAGCATGTCATGACCCTTTACGTCGGTTCGCCTGGTTTTACGGTCAGATCTGACTGACTGGCGGGGCTCACGACGGCTCAAGGGGGCGCAAAGGCCCGGCCGGGAGGGAGGGTCCGGCCGGGCCTTCGTACGCGTCTCATGAGGTGCGGAGCTTGCCGAAGGCCGCACGCAGCCGGCGCTGGCCGGAGCGCTGCCGGCCCTTCAGCGCCGCCTGCGCCTCGCGGGCGCGCCGGTGGCCGGCGGCCTCCTCCTGGAGCTCGGCCGCCCGGTTGAGGATTACCTGATACTGCAGTTCCGGACCCATCTCGTGTCTCCTTGTTCGGGTCTCTTTCCGTACTCCTCAAGGTTCGGTCTAAGGCGTGGTGCGGCACATCGGGCGGATGCCCTATCTCTGGCATGGGCCGGCGGCGTAGGACTTCTAAGGCTCCTAAGGCGATGCCTTAGGAGCGCCGGGGGTCTGCGGGTTTGGAATCAATCCGGCTGGTCGGGGATGCTGGTTCCGTGCCAACTATGACTACTCCGCTCGCGGAGGTCGCCTCCTCACCCTCGACGTTGCGGGCGTTCCTGCACGGACTTCCCGGGGTCGACCGGGTCGGCGCCGACGCCCGGGCCGCGATGCTGGGCACGCGATCCATCAAGACGACCGCCAAGAAGCAGGCCATCGACATGGCCATCGGGATGGTCGACCTCACCACCCTCGAAGGCGCGGACACCCGCGGCAAGGTCAGGGCCATGTGCGCGAAGGCGATGCGGCCCGACCCCGCCGACTCCTCCGTGCCGCCCGTCGCCGCGGTCTGCGTGTACCCCGACCTGGTCGCGACCGCCGTCGAGGCGCTGGCCGGGTCGGGGGTGAAGGTGGCGTCCGTCGCCACGTCCTTCCCCAGCGGCCGGTCCTCGCTGGAGGTGAAGGTCGCCGAGACCCGCCTCGCCGTGGCCGCCGGAGCCGCCGAGATCGACATGGTCATCGACCGCGGCGCGTTCCTCGCCGGCGACTACCTCAAGGTCTACGAGGAGATCGTCGCCACCAAGGAAGCGTGCGGTCGTGCCGGAGGCGCGCGGGGAGGGCAGGGTGCTCATCTGAAGGTGATCCTGGAGACCGGCGAGCTCGCGACGTACGACAACGTGCGGCGGGCCTCCTGGCTCGCGATGATCGCCGGAGCGGACTTCATCAAGACCTCGACCGGCAAGGTGTCGCCGGCCGCGACCCTCCCGGTGACGCTCGTCATGCTGGAGGCCGTGCGCGACTTCCTCGCCGCGACCGGCCGAAAGGTGGGCGTGAAGCCCGCCGGCGGCATCCGCACCACCAAGGACGCGATCAAGTATCTGGTGCTGGTCAACGAGACCGCCGGGCCGGACTGGCTGGACCCCGACTGGTTCCGCCTCGGCGCCTCCTCGCTGCTGAACGACCTGCTCATGCAGCGACAGAAGATGGCCACCGGCCGGTACGCCGGTCCCGACTACTTCACGCTGGACTGAGGGCTGGACTGAGGCATGTTCGAATACGCACCCGCGCCCGAGTCGCGGGACATCGTCGACATCCGGCCGTCGTACGGCCTGTTCATCAACGGCGAGTGGGTCGAGCCGCAGGGCGAGGAGCGCCACAAGACCGTCAACCCGGCGACCGAGGAGGTGCTGGCGGAGGTCGCGTGGGCGGGGGAGGCCGACGTCGACCGCGCGGTCCAGGCCGCCGCCAAGGCGTTCCCCGTGTGGTCGGCCATGCCGGGCGCGGAGCGGGCCAAGTACCTGTTCCGGATCGCCCGGATCATCCAGGAGCGCGCGCGTGAGCTGGCCGTCCTGGAGACGCTCGACAACGGCAAGCCGATCCGGGAGTCCCGCGACGTGGACCTTCCGCTGGTCGCGGCCCACTTCTTCTACTACGCGGGCTGGGCCGACAAGCTGTCGTACGCCGGGTTCGGCCCCGATCCCCGTCCGCTGGGCGTGGCCGGGCAGGTCATCCCGTGGAACTTCCCGCTGCTCATGCTGGCCTGGAAGATCGCTCCCGCGCTCGCCTGCGGCAACACGGTCGTGCTCAAGCCGGCCGAGACCACGCCGCTGACCGCGCTGGCGTTCGCCGAGATCTGCCGTCAGGCCGACCTGCCGCCGGGGGTCGTCAACATCGTCACCGGCGCGGGCGGGACGGGCGCCGCGCTCGTCAACCACCCCGGCGTGGACAAGGTCGCCTTCACCGGCTCGACCGAGGTCGGCCGCCTCATCGCCAGGAGCCTGGCGGGCACCCGCAAGAAGCTCACGCTGGAGCTGGGCGGCAAGGCCGCCAACATCGTGTTCGAGGACGCGCCGCTCGACCAGGCCGTCGAGGGCATCGTCAACGGGATCTTCTTCAACCAGGGCCACGTCTGCTGCGCCGGATCCCGGCTGCTGGTGCAGGAGTCGGTCGCGGCCGACCTGCTGGAGGCGCTCAAGCGGCGCCTCGGCACGCTGCGGCTCGGCGACCCGCTGGACAAGAACACCGACATCGGCGCGATCAACTCGGCCGAGCAGCTCGCCAAGATCCGCGAGCTGTCGGAGGCAGGGGAGGCCGAGGGCGCCGAGCGGTGGTCGCCCGCCTGCTCGATCCCCGACCGCGGCTACTGGTTCCCGCCCACCCTCTTCACCGGCGTGGCCCAGTCGCACCGCATCGCCCGGGAGGAGATCTTCGGGCCGGTGCTGTCGGTGCTGACCTTCCGCACCCCCGCCGAGGCGGTGGAGAAGGCCAACAACACGCCGTACGGGCTGTCGGCGGGCGTGTGGACCGAGAAGGGCTCGCGCATGCTGTGGATGGCGTCCCGGCTGCGGGCCGGCGTCGTCTGGTCCAACACGTTCAACCGGTTCGACCCCACCTCGCCGTTCGGCGGCTACAAGGAGTCGGGCTACGGCCGCGAGGGCGGGCGGCACGGTCTGGAGGCCTACCTTGCGGTGTGATCATCCAGCCGGCCGCCCGGCCTGCAGGTGCGACTCCGGGCGTCGCCGCCGTCTCGTCCGCCGTGTCCGCGCGGGGGCGGGTGAGGGCTTCTCCCGGGGCCGCCGCTCCGGCCGCTTCGCCGTACGGCACGGCTGGTTCGCGCACCGCGGCGGCGTGTGCCGGTGCGGTCAGACCTACCAGCCGGCCCGTCCACTGGAGATTGGAAGTTTCGATGAGTGAGCGGCTGGCCGTGCGCAAGACGTACAAGCTGTTCATCGGGGGCGCGTTCCCGCGTTCGGAGAGCGGAAGGTCGTATGAGGTGACCTCCTCCAAGGGCGACTTCCTCGCCAACGCGGCCAGGGCCTCGCGCAAGGACGCCAGGGACGCGGTCGGCGCCGCGCGGAAGGCGTTCCCCGGCTGGTCGGGCGCCACGGCGTACAACAGGGGCCAGATCCTGTACCGGATCGCCGAGATGCTGGAGGGCCGCCGCGCGCAGTTCGTCGCGGAGATCACCGCCGTCGGCGGCGTGGGGGCCAAGCAGGCCGGCGGGATGGTGGACGCGGCGGTCGACCGGCTGGTCTGGTACGCGGGCTGGTCCGACAAGATCGGGGCGGTGCTCGGGTCGGCGAACCCGGTGGCCGGGCCGTACTTCAACCTGTCGAGCTCGGAGCCGACCGGCGTGGTGGCCGTGGTCGCCCCGCAGGGGGGACCACTGCTCGGGCTGGTCAGCGTGCTCGCCCCGGTGATCGTGACGGGCAACACCTGCGTGGTGATCGCCTCCGAGCGGGCGCCGCTGCCGGCGATCACGCTGGCCGAGGTGCTGGCGACCTCCGACCTGCCGGGCGGGGTGGTGAACATCCTCACCGGCTCGGCCGCCGAGATCGCCCCCTGGCTGGCGGGCCACATGGACGTCAACGGCATCGACCTGACGGGCGCCGACGCCGAGTTGGCCGTCACGTGTGAGGAACTGGCCGCGGAGAACCTCAAGCGGGTGCTCCGGCCGCCGGCCGGTCCCGTCGACTGGCTCGCGGACCCCGGCATCGAGCGGATGACGGCGTTCCTGGAGACCAAGACCGTCTGGCATCCGATCGGGATCTAGCCCTTCGCCAGGGCCAGGAGGAGTTCGGCGTTCGTGCCCGTGTTCTTCAGCGTGGTGAGGAAGCGGTCGAACGCCTCCTGGTCCTGCAGCGCCCGGCGCAGCCGCCACACCGGCGGCAGTTCGGCGGGGTGGAGCAGCAGTTCCTCGCGGCGGGTGCCGGAGGCGACGACGTCGACGGCGGGGAAGACACGGCGGTCGGCCAGGCTCCGGCTCAGCTTCAGCTCCATGTTGCCGGTGCTCTTGAACTCCTCGAAGACGATGTCGTCCATCTTCGAGCCCGTCTCGACCAGCGCGGTGGCGAGGATCGTGAGCGAGCCGCCGCCGGAGATGTTGCGGGCGGCGCCGAGCACCTTCTTGGGCAGGTGCAGGGCCCGGGCGTCGATGCCGCCCGTGAGCACGCGCCCGCCGCTCGGCGCGGCCATGTTGTACGCCCGGCCGAGGCGGGTGATCGAGTCCATGAGCACGACCACGTCACGGCCCGTCTCCACCATTCGCTTGGCCCGCTCGACGGCCAGTTCGGCCGCGATGATGTGGTCCTGCGGCGCCCGGTCGAAGGTCGAGGCGATCACCTCGGCCCGGACCGACTCGCGCATGTCGGTCACCTCCTCGGGCCGCTCGTCCACCAGGACGACCATGAGGTGGCATTCGGGGTGGTTGGTCGCGATCGCGTTCGCGACGGCCTTGAGCAGCGTGGTCTTGCCGGCTTTCGGCGGGGCGACGATGAGGCCGCGCTGGCCCTTGCCGATCGGGGCGAACAGGTCGATGACGCGGGTGGCCAGGGCGTTCCGCGTCGTCTCCAGGCGCAGCCGCTCGTCGGGGTGGATCGGCACGAGGTCGGCGAAGTCCGCCCGCGCCGCGCCCGCCGGCCCGCCGTTGACGGTCGTGACGGAGGTGAGCGTGCCGTTCTGGGCGATGCCGCGGACGTGGTCGCCGCGGCGCAGGTCGAGCGCGTCAGCGAGGGCGGCCGGGACGGTCACGTCCTTCGGGCCGGGCAGGTAGCCGTTGGTGCGGATGACCGTGTTCCGGCCGGCCCGGTCGAGCAGGCCGGTGACCTCGGTGGTCCGGGTGTTCTTCGTACGGGCCGACGCGGCGCGGGAGACGCTGCGCGGCTTGGGAACGCTGAGAGTGGTGGTTGTCATGGGACTCCTAGGCTGAGAAATGTCTGGGGGAGTTCGCGCGTAGCGCGTTCATCCGGCTGGAGCGAAGCGTGGGGCTCCCGGCGCGGCGTCTCGTTCACATGGACGATGACGGTTGACCAGGAAGTTGACCGGGCATGCAGCGCGCGTATGGGCTCGAGATGGAGCCAGAACCATACGGCTGTTCCTCGACTGTTCCTTCGACTATAACAGTCTCACCTGTCGCGGCGATTCCTCGAGATCTATCGGGACTGGAGGGCGTCGAGCGCCACGGCCATGGCGATGACCAGGCGGCGGTCGATGCGCGGATCGCGGATCTCGATGGCGTACCGGTCGCGCAGCCCCCACCTGCGGTCGACGGAGAACGCGATCGAGGCGCCGATGCTGAAGTCGAAGTGGTACGGCAGCCACTCCAGAGAGTCGGAGAACCGGCGAAGCAGGGCGACCGCCAGGTTCCGCTCCTGGCCGGTCAGCGTCGGCAGCCCCGGCTGCTGGACATGCCAGGTCGAGCGGAGCAGCGACCGGCCGAAGTCCTTGCGGAACATGCCGATCGACGCCCCGCCGTGGTCGACGACGTCGTACTCGCCGGCGAGGTCGAGGACCTTGCGCGCCTTGAAACCGGCCAGCGTCGCCTGCCGGGACTCGTCGGTGTAGAGAGTCACCTGCTCCTTGAGGGCCATCCGCTTCTGCTCGGCGAACGCCACGGCCTCGCCCTCCGAACCGTCGGGGAGAGCCACATGGACGACGTACCTGTTCACCATCATGGTGATCTTCTGGCGCAGGTACAGGCGGCTCTGCGCCTGCAAGGTCGCTATATCCATATGAGTCTCCAAAGACGGTCTGTTGCCTCCCTATATGCCCTCTTCCGGGAGAAGATCACCAGCCGGACACCCCTCAATCGACCCGCTGGTGACCATGACCACAGCTTTCGGACTTGATGAAAACAGGGATAATGCCTATAAGGTAAGCCTTACCTAATCTTTACTGTCGAGCAGGGGGCCCCTGTATGTTTCTCCGGCACCGCGGTATCGGTCTCGGTATCGGCGCCGTCGCGGTCGCGCTCTCCCTGGCCGCCTGTGGCACCTCTTCCGGCACGAGCGCGGACGCGGGCAAGCCCGTCGGCGAGGCCGCCAAGAAGGCCGTGGCCAAGGGCGGCGCGGACTTCGGCACCGCCGCCGCCAAGACCGCTGCGATGGGCACCGACGCGAAGCCGGGCGAGTGGCCGCGCACCCTCACCCACGCCATGGGCACGACCGAGATCAAGGCCCCGCCCACGCGGGTCGTCGTCCTGGACGTCGGAGAGCTCGACAACGTCGTGTCCCTGGGCGTCAAGCCGGTCGGCTTCGCGCCCAGCGAGGGTTCACCCGAACTGCCGTCCTACCTGAAGCAGGACGCCGGCATCCCCAAGAACGTCGGCACCATCAACAACCTCAATCTGGAGGCGATCGCCGGGCTGCGCCCGGACCTGATCCTCGGCAGCCAGTTGCGCGCCGCCGACCAGTACGACGAGCTGTCGAAGATCGCCCCGACCGTCTTCTCCATCCGCCCCGGCTTCACCTGGAAGGAGAACTACCTGCTGAACGCGGCCGCCTTCGACAAGACGGAGGAGGCCAGGGCGAAACTCGCCGACTACGACCGCGCGGTGAAGGACCTCGGCGCGAAGCTCGGCGACGACAAGCCCGTCGTCTCGATGGTGCGTTTCCTGCCCGACGGCCTGATCCGCCTCTACGCCAAGGCCTCCTTCATCGGCACCATCCTCGACGACGCCGGCATCCCGCGCCCGGACAACCAGAACATCCCCGACCTCGCCGCCGAGGTCAGCGCGGAGAACATCGACCAGGCGGACGCGGACGTCATCTTCACCGGTGTCTACGGCGATCCGAAGGCCACCGACAAGTCGGCGGTCCAGGGCAACCCGCTGTGGAAGAACCTCAAGGCGGTCAAGGCCGGCCACGCCTACGAGGTCCCGGACGAGACCTGGTACCTCGGCCTCGGCGTCACCGCCGCCATGGAGGTCGTCGCGGATCTGGACAGGTACCTCGCCCGATAGGCGGACGTGGTCCCGTACTCCGAGAAAGCGAACGAATGTCGCGTGCCACCCGACGGCGCGTCGGCCGGACGGCCGGGGCCGCGCTCCTGCTGCTCCTCGCCGGTCTGCTGGTCCTCGCCGTACTGCTCAGC
>NZ_JBFAOO010000159.1:0-17399 GCF_040675265.1 Microbispora sp. NPDC049633 | reverse complement strand
CCGCGCCCGCGGCGCGCAGGGCGGGGGCGAGCAGCCCCAGCGGCGCCGCCGCGCCGAACACGACGGTGGCGCCGTCCTCGACCAGCGCCGCCGCCCTCCTCGCCACCGAGCGCGTCGGCAGCATCAGCGAGGAGGGGTGACGGACCACCTCGTACGGCTGGCGGGCGTCGAAGTCCTCGCACCCCTTCCAGCGCGGGGCGTACACGACCACCGAGCCGGGCGGCCTGCGTGAGGCGAGGCCGTGCACGAACGCCTGGATGCCGCCCGGTCTGGGCGGGAAGTCGTTCGTGACGATCAGCGTCCGCTTCGTCATCCTCACCCCCGGCGTGCCACGCGCGGTCCGCCCGCGCCGCCCGAGAAGGCATTGTCGCAGCCGCGGCGGTCCCGCCGCCGAAACCCGATCAGGACCGGGCGAGCTGCCCGCGCGCGTACGCCCGCCATTCGAGGGTCAGGCGGCCGGGGGTCAGCCCGAGCACCTCCCGCAGGGCGGCGCCGATCTCCTCGCGCCGCGCGGCGCGGTAGAGGGCGACCAGCCTCCGCTCGCCGAACCGGGCGGCGATGTAGCGGCAGGCCAGCCACGCCTCCTCGTACGCCTGGGCGGGCCTGGCGGCGAAGTCGCCGGGCCCCGGCAGCTCCCGCAGCGCCGGCCTGCCGGCGGCCACGTCGGCGGCCAGCTCGGCGGCCACCGTGCGGACCGGCAGCCCGCTGTCCAAGTAGCCCACGTAGTCGGCGAAGCCCTCCATGAGCCACATCGGGACGGCGCGGGGGCCGGCGGTCGCGACGTGCGTCAGCTCATGGGTCACGACGACCAGGCGGCCCGTCGCGGACAGGCGGGCGAACGCGGCCGGCTGCACGATCACCCGGCCGCCGGTGGCGACGGCCGCCAGGCCCTCCACCTTCGCCGGCGCGGCCAGCACGGCGGTCTGCTCCTCGCCGCGAGGCACGAGGACCACCGCGCCGCCGTACCCGCCCCAGATCCTCCGCACCGCACGGTCCGCGCGATCGGCCAGCGCGGCGATCTCGGCGACCAGCGGCCGGGGCGACCCGACGACGACAGCGCGCGCGCCGCGGGCGACGGAGGCACCGGTCCACATGCCCGGATGCTCCCGCGCGGCGGCGCGGGCGTCGAGCCGCAGGGCGAGCAGCGGATCGGGCGGGGCCGCGGCCTCCGGCCCGGCCAGCAGCGCGGCCAGCGCGACGGCCACGGCCGCGGCACGGCGGGGACGGACTCCGTGGGACGGATTCGCGGGCCGGCGCCGGTCGGCCTCGGCGCGCACGCCCGGCACGCCGTCCGGCACGACTACGGGCACGCCGCTCGTGACAGTCACGCCGTGCATGGTAGCCAGCACATGCCACGGCCCCGTCCACCTCGGCGAGGTGGACGGGGCCGCAAGGACGGCACCGGTCGAGGGGGCTTGGTGACCGGCGCCCTCAGACGCCCGGACGGACGGCACCCACGAAGGTGCTCCTCCGGTAGGCGTCCAGCTTGTCGATCCGCACCCGCGTGCCGCTGTGCGGAGCGTGGACCATCTTGCCGTGCCCGACGTACATGCCGACGTGACCGCCGCCGCTGGTGAAGATCAGGTCACCGGGCTCGAAGTGCCCCCAGGACACCTTCTTCCTGACCGCGCCGCGGATGGACCACGTCGTGCGCGGCAGCCGTACGCCCGCCTTGCGCCAGGCGTACTGGACCAGGCCCGAGCAGTCGAACGCGCCCGGTCCGGTGGCCCCGTAGCGATAGGGGTCGCCGATCTGCTTCCTGGCGGTCTGCACCGCGCGCAGGGCCTTGGCCCGCTGGAGCGCGCTTCTGCTGACCTTCCGTTTGGCGGCGGACTTCTTCTTCGTCGCCTGCTTCTTCGCCGCGGCCTGGCGGGCGGTGGTGTTCGCACCGGTCGCCGTGGCCGTCTTCGGGGCCGTCTTCGTCTCGGGGGCTGTCTTGACGACCGTGACCGTCACCGTGTCGGCCGCCGCCGGATGCGCACCGGCGACCCCTACGGATGCCGTCAGAGCGGCACTTCCAAGGGCAATTCGGGCAATACGGGACAGGCTAGCGGGGGTGGTAGACAGGATCTCTCCTCGGCTCTTCCGCAAACGCCTACCGGGTTAGCTGACGGGTTCGGGCGGGGAAGTCGCCCTACGGCGCGCGATGCGCCGATTCACCCCGGACCTTCGCGTGAAGGTCGATGGTTCCCCGGCTCCGTG
This sequence comes from Microbispora sp. NPDC049633, assembly GCF_040675265.1. Lineage (NCBI taxonomy): Bacteria > Bacillati > Actinomycetota > Actinomycetes > Streptosporangiales > Streptosporangiaceae > Microbispora > Microbispora sp. NPDC049633. The sequence continues at coordinate 15,197 of NZ_JBFAOO010000159.1, read as the reverse complement.
CCTCCTGACTGCACGGACTCGGCAGGCCACCGGCGCCGGGGATCCCGCGAGGGGGTGTTGGGGGCGCCGATGACGGTGGAATTGTTCGCGCTACCGGCCGGCCGGACCGGTTCGCGGCGGCGAGGCGTGCTCGCCGCGGCCCAGAAGCTACCCAGGACCCGGCGCGTTCGGCAAAGCCCCGCCGCCGGATAAAGATCGGATAACGAAGGCCGCGGAGAAGAAACCGCAGCTTACCCGCAGCACGGATGGCTAAATGTGACTCTGCTCACAGTCCCGCCACAGAGGCTGAGTTCGGTCACTTCAGACGCAACCATCACAGCGCGGGCGAGACGTCAGGGACGGACGGCGCCGATGGCGTGATACTCGGCAAGTGTGACAATCTTCACAACATCTCCGGTCTGCGGAGCGTGGACGACCTTGCCGTCGCCGGCGTAGATGCCGACGTGCCCGTACCCGGCGTGCCAGAGCAGATCGCCCGGCTGGAGCTCGTCCAGCGAGACCCTGCGGCTCGCGCCCCAGGCCCACTGCTCGTAGCTCGTCCGGGGCAGGGTCACCCCCGCGGCCGACCAGGCGGCCTGCACGAGACCCGAACAGTCCCAGGAGTCCGGCCCGGTGCCTCCGTAGCGGTAGGGCTTGCCGACCTGCTTGTAGGCGAACTGAAGGGCCGCCAGCGCGTTGCCCGACGCCGGCCCGGTGTAGACGATGCCGGCGCTGTTCGGGTTGCCCGGGTTGTACGTCCCGAGCGAGCGCAGCAGCTTCATCTGCTCCCTGACGAGCTTGTCGACCTTCTCCTTCTCGTCGGCGAGCTCGCTCCTGACGTCGGCGGCCTCGTTGTAGGACGCCTTGCTCTGGTCACGGCGGTCCTTGAGGCCCTGGATGGCGCTCTCGTACTCCCGGAGCCGCCCGGCGCGCTCGGCCGAGATGTGGTTGAGCGTGGCGAGGCCGCTGAGCGTGGAGTCGGGATTCGAGCTGTAGAAGACGCCGCCCCACGAGCCCATCTCGCCGACCTGGTAGCTGTTGACGGCCATCGTGACCAGCCCGGAGCGGAGCTCCTCCACCCGGACGTTGTGCTTCTTGTAGTCCTCGTTGACGGCGAGGTACTTCCGCCTCGCCTTCTTCCACTTCTCGTTGGCCGCGTTGTAGCGGTCCACGAGCTTGTCGGCCTGCTCGTTGAGCTTGTTCAGCTTCGCCTTGGCCTGCGCGACTGTGGGCTTCGGATCCGCCTGCGCGCCCGTCACCGGCATCAGCAGGACCACGGCGGCCAAACCGGTGGCCACCGGCACACGCCCTCGCACTGAGGCCCCCTTTAGATCTACGAAACCTGCGCGCGACTCTATCTAGGCGATCATGAAGCTTCAACCTGGTCGCAGGTATTCGCCGTGGTCATGACACAGGGCGACGAGGCGCGTCCGGAGCGTGCGTACGGGCGCTCAACCGCGGCCGAGCCGGCGCAGCAGCAGGAGCGAGGGCACCGGGCGCGCGCCCATGCGGCGCACCGACTCGGCCACCTCCCGGTCGGAGGAGACGACCGCGATCGCCCGCCCCGACGGCTCCGCCCGCACCAGCGTGCGGATGAGGTCGTCGGCGATCTCCCCGGGCGCGCTGAACATCACCCGGACCCCGCGCGGCGCGGACACCTGGACGGGCCCGTTCAGCTCGGCGCCGTCGAAGACGCACGTCACCTCCGCCCGCGTCTGGACGGCGAGCCCGCCGAGCCCGGTGAGCAGCCGGGCCCGCTGGTCGGCGAGGGTCAGCGAGGGGTAGCCGGTCTTGGTCACGTTGTAGCCGTCGACGATCAGGTGCAGGTGAGGGAGGGCCAGGAGCTGGTCGAGCAGCTGGGGGTCGTCGTTGGCCAGCGCCCGCGCGGGCACGGCCGTCACGCCCGGCTCGCCCGGCACGACGGCGGTCACGTAGTCGGCCGGCCTGCTGATCGTCGTGGGCAGGCCGAGCTCCTTGCGCAGCCCCGCGGCGGTGTCCTGCAGCGCGTCCAGCAGCACCCGGACCCGGGCGTCCTCGATGCTGCGGCCCTCGCGGGCGGCCCTGCGGCTCGCCTCCAGCTGGCGCTCGGCGTCCGCCAGGCGTTCCTTGAGCCGGCGCAGCTCGGTCTCGGCCGCGCCGTTGGCGCTCGCGACCCTGGCCCGCGCCTCGGCCGTCTCCGCCTCCAGCTCGGCCGCCCTGGTCTCGGCGGCCCTGACCCGCTCACGGGCCTCGTGCAGCTTGCGCCGCAGGTCGGAGTTCTCCGCGCGGGCCGCCTTGAGCTGCTCGCGCACCCGGTCGATCTCCTCCTTGGCGGAGGCTCGCTGCGCCGCGAGCTGCTCGCGCAGCCGCGTCTCCGCCTGCTCCCGCTGGCTGCCCGCCGCGGCGGCCTGCTCCAGGTCGGCCCGCGCCTGCTCGACCAGGTCCGGCCAGCCGGGCGGACGGGTCAGGTAGGCCGCCGCCGCGACCAGCACCGGCTCGGCCGCGGGGGGCACCGTACCCTCGGCCAGGCTCGTCACCAGCTCGGGCCAGGCCGCCTCCAGCGTCTCGGCCACCCGCTCGCGGAACTCCTTGTCGTTCTCCAGCTGGGCCGCGATGGGCGCGCTGCCCAGTCGGGCGCGCTTGCGTGGGTCGAACTTGGCGATGTTGCGCAACGGCGGCGGCACGGCGGCGGCGGGCATCGAGCCCAGCACCTGCGCCGCGACCTCCACCACGTGTAAGCGGACCTGCTCGGGCAACGGACGAGACAGGCCTTCTCCGGCTGAACTCATCTCGTCGCTCCTCGGCCGTGTCCTACAGATCTTCTGCCCACTGCGGTCGCCCCGGCGGCGCCTCGCGGTGCTGTCGCCCCCGAGTGCGAGAACGCCCCCCGATGCCCGCCGCCGCGAGACGTGAGCCTCGCGGCGCGCCCACCGGGCCGCCCTCACACGGCAAGATCTGCGAGACACTCCCTTGTTCTTGTCCCTTCCAAGGGTACGGCCGTCGCACCGTGTCCATGCCGCGTTCATGATCTGTCACCGGGCCGCCGGCGGTGCGGCCCGGCGCGGACGACCCGTTGGCGGGCGCCCGGCACCCGTCCGTACGCTTGGCGGCGTGTTCACCCCGCCGTACCCGATCACGACCCCCCGGCTGGTCCTGCGCCCCTTCGCCGAGGCCGACCTCGACGACCTGCACGCCTTCCACTCCCTGCCGGAGGTGACCAGACACCTGTACTGGGACGCCCGTACGCGGGAGGAGACGAAGGCCGCGCTCGACCGGAAGATCGCGTGCGCGTCGCTCGGGGAGGACGGCGACGTGCTCAGCGTGGCCGCCGCACTGGCCGGCGGAGGGCCGGTGATCGGCGATCTCACGCTGTTCCTGCGCAGCCGTGAGCACCGCCAGGGCGAGATCGGCTTCGTCTTCAATCCGGCCTGCCAGGGCCGCGGACTGGCCACCGAGGCGGCCCGCGAGATCCTGCGCATCGGGTTCGAGGGTCTCGGGCTGCACCGCGTCCACGGCAACTGCGACGCGCGCAACACCGCCTCCGCCCGCCTGATGGAGCGGCTCGGCATGCGCAAGGAGGCCCACCTGGTGGAGAACGAGTTCTTCGCCGGCGCGTGGAGCGACGAGCTGATCTACGCGATGCTGGCCCGCGAATGGCACGCCGGGGCGGCGTCCGCGTAGCTCCCCACCTGGCCGTTCCTTTACCGTCGCATGGGGCCGGTACGGCAATTGTCGGTCGGCGTCTCTATGGTCTTGGGCGTGGATGCGGTACAGGGCACGCTGGACGAGCTCGGCACTCCCCTGCGGGAGGTGACGTTCGTCGTCTTCGACCTGGAGACCACCGGCGGCTCGGCCGCGGAACACGCCATCACCGAGATCGGCGCGGTGAAGGTGCGCGGCGGCGAGGTGATCGGCGAGTTCGCCACGCTGGTCGACCCGGGCGGACCGATCCCCCCGTTCATCTCCGTGCTGACCGGCATCACCGACGCGATGGTCGTGGCCGCGCCGAAGTTCTCGGAGGTGCTGCCGAGCTTCCTGGAGTTCGTCGCCGGGACGGCGCTGGTGGCGCACAACGCGCCGTTCGACATGTCGTTCCTGAAGGCGGCGTGCCAGGCCAACGGGTATCCGCCCCCGGCCAACCCGGTGGTGGACACGGCCGACCTCGCACGCCGGGTGCTGACCCGCGACGAGACCCCCAACTGCAAGCTCGCCACCCTCGCCCGGATCTTCCGCAGCTCCACCGAGCCCTGCCACCGGGCGCTGGCCGACGCGAGGGCCACGGTCGACGTGCTGCACGGCCTCATCGCGCGGGTCGGCTCGCTCGGTGTGCACACGCTGGAGGACCTGCGCGGCTTCGTGCGCGCCCCCACCCCGGAGCAGCAGCGCAAGCGCCACCTGGCCGACGGGGTGCCCGGCGCGCCGGGCGTCTACGTCTTCGAGGACGCCAGGGGCGAGGCGCTCTACATCGGGAAGAGCTCCAACCTGCGCAACCGCGTGCGCAGCTACTTCACCGCGAGCGAGACCCGTTCGCGCATCCGCGAGATGGTCGGCATCGCCGAGCGGGTCAGGACGATCGTCTGCGCCACCGCGCTGGAGGCTGAGATCCGCGAGCTGCGGATGATCGGAGCGACCAAGCCCCGCTACAACAGGCGGTCCCGCTTCCCGGAGCGGGCGGTCTGGCTCAAGCTGACCGACGAGCCGTTCCCCCGGCTCAGCGTCGTGCGGGAGGTCCGCGACGACGGGGCGGCCTATCTCGGCCCGTTCGGCAGCAGCCGCACGGCCGACGACGCGCGGACGGCCATGCACGAGGCGCTGCCGCTGCGGCAGTGCACCGAACGGATCTCGGCCCGCGTGCGACGGCCCGCCTGCGCGCTCGCCGAGATCGGCCGCTGCGGCGCGCCCTGCGAGGGCCGCGAGAGCGAGGAGAGCTACGCCCGGCACGTGCGCCGCGCCCGGCACGCCATGGAGCAGGACGCCGAGGCGGTGTTCTCCGCCATGGAGGCGCGCATGCGGCGCCTTTCGGCCGAGCAGCGATACGAGGAGGCGGCCGTCGACCGCGACCGGCTCGCGGCCTACGTCAGGACCGCCGCGCGCATGCAGCGCCTGCGCTCCCTCACGGGCATCCCGCAGATGGTCGCGGCCAGCCCCGCCTTCGACGGCGGCTGGGACATCCACGTCATCCGGTACGGCAGGCTCACCGCGGCCGGGGTGATGCCCCGGGGCGCTCATCCCACTCCCTACGTGGACGCGCTGGTCGCCACCGCGGAGACCGTCGTCCCCGGTCCCGGCCCGACACCGGCCGCGAGCGCCGAGGAGACCGAGTGCGTGCTGCGCTGGCTCGACTCCCCCGGCGTGCGCCTCGTCCAGGTGGACGGCGCCTGGAGTCTCCCCGCGTACGGCGCGGGGCGGCTGATCGAGCGCATCGAGCGCGCCTACCGGCACCAGCGGAGCGACCGCCGTGAGGGACGGCCGCTGCGGTGACGCTAGTCTCTGGGGCGACAAGCCGAAGCCGGGAACAGCAGGAGAGACGCGCATGGTCACCGCGATCGTCCACATCAAGGCGGATGTCGACCGGATCCCCGAGGTCGCCGAGGCCATCGCCGAGATCGCCGGCGTCAGCGAGGTGTACTCGATCACCGGAGAGTTCGACCTGCTGGCCATGGTCAGGGTCGGCCGGTACGAGGAGGTGGCCGAGGTCGTGCCCGGCCGCGTCAACAAGGTGCCCGGCGTGCGCCACACCGAGACGCACATCGCCTTCCGCACCTACTCCCGCCACGACCTGGAGGCGGCCTTCTCCATCGGCCTCGCCGACGCGGACTGATCCGGCGATCAGGCCGGGCGCAGCAGCCGGACGCGGACCTCGAACCCGCCGGGTAACGGGTGCGCGGCGACCGAGCCGCCGAACAACGCCGCCCGCTCCCAGGTGCTGATGAGCCGGTCGCGGGGCAGCCCGTCGTCGTGGACGACGACCTCCAGGACGGCGGGCAGCCACCGCAGCGTGACGGTCGCCGTGCGGGCCATGCCGTACCACAGGGCGTTGCCCAGCGCCTCCTCCACGATGCGGTAGGCCGACAACTCCAGAGTGGGGCCGCTGCCCCGGATGCCGGCCTCCTTGAGGGAGACGGCGAGCCCGCTCGCGCGGAAGTCGTCGAGCAGGCAGGGCAGGTCCCCCAGGCCCGGCTGGGGGCCGCGCCGCTGCCCGTCCATGCGCAGCAGGCCCATCATCCGGCGCAGATCGGACAGGACCCGCCGCCCCGACTCCTCGGCCTCGCGGAAGGTCTGCCGCGCACGTTCCGGGTCCTTGTCCATGATCACGCGGCCCGCTCCCACGCCGAGCGTCATCACGCTCAGGTCGTGCGCCACCAGGTCGTGCAACTCCGAGGCGATCCGCAGGCGCTCCCGGACGAGGACGTCGTCCTCGTCGGCGTCGTCATAGGCGCGTCCGGGGCGCCCGCCCGGGGCGCCCGCCGCCGGGAACGACCGGCCGCCACTGCCGCGGTCCGGTCCCGGGGAGACGACCGCGCCAGAGCGGGAACCGGCGTGGGGCACACCGCGGAGACCGGCGGCGAACAGGGCCATCCCGGCACGGGCGAACGCGGCCCAGCGGTGGATGACGCGAAGGGCGGACAGGCGCATCATGGCGGGAACGGTACGGCTCGGGCCGAACCCGGCACGTCCCCATGAAGGAGGACGCCTGATCCCTCCAGCGGTGGAGGCGAACCGGACCTGAAGACGATCAGGCCTTGCCGCCGAGCGCGCGGCTGATCTCGACCCAGCGCTCCAGCGTCTGCGCCGCCCTGCCCGAGTCGACCGCCTCGGCCGCGCGGGCGTACGCCGCGCGCAGGTCGCCGACCAGGTCGTCGCCCGGGCCGTCGTAGGCGACCAGCCCGGCCGCCGCGTTCAGCAGCACCGCGTCGCGCACCGGCCCGGTCTTGCCGCCCAGCAGGTCGCGGACCGCCGCCGCGTTGAACTCGACGTCGCCGCCGCGCAGGTCGCCCGGCTGGGACCGGGGGATGCCGAAGTCGGCCGGGTCGACCGTCGTCTGGGTGGCGGTGCCGTCCCGGACGACGAAGACCGCCGACGGAGCCGCGGTGGACAGCTCGTCCAGGCCGTCGTCGCCCCGGAAGACGAGCGCCGACACGCCGCGCTCGGCGAAGACGCCGGCCATGACCGGCAGCATGCGCGCGTCGAACACGCCGATGGCCTGGGCGGCGGGGCGCGCGGGGTTGGCCAGCGGCCCGACGAAGTTGAACACCGTCGGCACGCCGATCTCCTTGCGCGGCGGGCCGGTGAACCGCAGCGCGGGGTGATAGACGGGCGCGAAACAGAAGGCGATGCCCGCCTCCACCGCGACCCTGGCCGTGGCCTCCGGCGCGAGGTCGAGGGCGACGCCGAGGTGCTCCAGCACGTCGGCCGCGCCGCACAGAGAGGAGGCCGCCCGGTTGCCGTGCTTGACGACCCGCGCCCCGGCCGCCGCCGCGACGATAGCGGCCATCGTCGAGACGTTGACGGTGTGCGCCCGGTCGCCGCCGGTGCCGACGATGTCGAGCACCGGCCCCTCCACCGTGAGCGGGGTGGCGCGCTCGAACATGGTGCGGACGAGGCCCGTCACCTCGGCGACGGTCTCGCCCTTGGCCCGCAGGGCGACGGCGAAGGCGGCGATCTGCGCCGGGGTCGCCGCCCCCGACATGATCTCCCCCATTACCCAGGCCGTCTCGTCGGCCGTCAGGTTCTCCCCCGCGAGCAGGGCGTTCAACGTCGAGGGCCAGGTGGTGCGCGTGTCCATGGTGGGCTCCGCGGGGTCGATGTGCGGTCGGGTCGGCGGATGGTGTGGCGCGGTGTGCGCCCGGGCGGTTCGGACGCCCCGTTCGTTGGTGGCCCCGGTGACGTGCGGGCCGGAGCGCGGCTGACCGGGTCCGGTCACCAGGGTCCGGTCACCAGGGTCCCGGGTACCGGGGTCCGGTGAGCCGGCGTCCGGTGGACCCGGTCCGAGACGGGCGCCGGCGCCGCTGTGGGCCCCGGCACCGCTGTGGGTTCCGGTACCTGTACGCGCAGGGCCGGGCGCGGCGCCGGAACCCGGCACACGCCCGGTGCCGTGGCGCCCGGCGGGTGCCCGGTGCCGGTGCGCCCGATGCCGGTGCGCCCGATGCCGGTGCGCCCGGTCTCAGTGCGCCCGGTCTCAGTGCGCCCGGTCTCAGTGCGCCCGGTCTCAGTGCGCCTGGGTGAGGCTGAGTCGGCGCCGCATGAGGTCGGCCACGGCCTCGGCGAGGACGACGGGGTCGATGGGCTGCGCGACGACGGCGTCGGCGCGGGACCAGTTGGCCAGCCAGCGGTCATCCCTGCGGGCGATGAGCAGCAGGATCGGGGGGCAGTTGTGCACCTCGTCCTTGGCCTGCCGGCTGACCCCCATTCCGCCGGCCGGCTGCGCCTCGCCGTCGAGGACGGCGACGTCGATGTCACCGGAGTCGAGATGCTTGATCACGGCCGGCTGGGTCGCGCACTCGACGATCTCGACGAGGGGCACGTCCGCGGCGGGGCGCCGCCCGATGGCCAGCCGCACCTTCTCCCGGGTGCCTGCATCGTCGCTGTAGACGAGAACCCTCATTTCACGCTCACTGTCGAATCGCGGGGTATGGTCATCGTGATGCTACCGGCGTGGCTGCAGGACTCGCAGCCCCGGGGCGATTGCCGTGACATGCCCGTTTCGTGAGCGCGGGTGGACCCTAGCGGGGGGTCGTGGGGCGACCCGACCTGGGGAGCCGCAATAATGCTGGGCGTGGCGACAGCATCCGCAATTACTACGACGACGAGACCGCACGGGTCCAGCCGGCCGAACCTGGTTCAGGTCGGCACCATCGTGTGGTTGTCCTCTGAGCTCATGTTCTTCGCGGCGCTGTTCGCGATGTACTTCACCATCCGGTCGGTCAGCCTCGGACAGGGCACGCACTGGCCCGAGGCGCACCTCGAAGTCCCGTTCGCGACCTTCAACACGACCGTTCTGGTCCTGTCGAGTGTCACGTGCCAGCTGGGCGTGTGGGCTGTGGAGCGAGGCCAGGTCAAGAAGCTGCGATTCTGGTATGTCGTAAGCTTCCTGATGGGCGCCTTCTTCGTGGGCGGACAGCTTTACGAGTACGGGAACCTGGCGCGTGAGGGCCACGTCCTCTCGCACTCCCCGTACGACTCGGTGTTCTACCTGACCACGGGCTTCCATGGCTTGCACGTGACGGGTGGTCTGATCGCGTTCCTGTTCATCCTGGGACGCACGTACGCCGCGAAGCGCTTGACGTATGAGCAGCAGACCAGCGCGATCGTCGTGTCCTACTACTGGCACTTCGTCGACGTGGTCTGGATCGGCCTTTTCGCGACCATCTACATCATCAAATGATCGGAACGGGGATTTCGGTGAACTCCATCACCGCCCGACGGCGCCATCCCCTCGCGCGTGTCGCCGTCGTGGCACTCGCGCTGGGCCTGCTCGGCGGCGGCTACGCGCTCGCGGCGCCGAACGGCAGCACCGCGGACGCCGCGATCGCGTCCGGCAAGGCCGACGACGTGGCGCAGGGCAAGAGCCTGTTCGTGGCGCACTGCGCGAGCTGCCACGGCATGAACGCCGAGGGCACCAAGAAGGCTCCGACGCTCATCGGCGTCGGAGCCGCCGCCGTGGACTTCCAGGTGAGCAGCGGCCGCATGCCGGCCGCCGACGCGGGTCCCCAGGCTCCGCGCAAGCCGCGCCCGGAGTGGGCGACCGACGTGGCCATCAACCAGCTCGCGGCGTACGTCCAGTCGCTGGGCGGCGGCCCGACGGTGCCCAGCGCCGAGCAGGTCGACCCGGCCAAGGGCGACCCCGCCAAGGGCGGCGAGCTCTTCCGCGCCAACTGCATCCAGTGCCACAACTTCGTGGGCGCCGGCGGCGCGCTGACCTACGGCAAGTACGCGCCCCCGCTGAACCCGGCGACGCCGACGCAGATCTACGAGGCGATGGTCACCGGCCCGCAGGCGATGCCGGTGTTCAACGACTCCACGATCACGCCGGAGCAGAAGCGCGACATGATCGCGTACATCACCCACGTGCGGTCGCAGGTCGACCCCGGCGGCTCGGGGCTGGGCCGTATCGGACCCGTCACCGAGGGCCTTGTAGCGTGGATCGCGGGTATCAGCCTCCTGGTCCTGGCCTCTATCTGGATCACAGCGAAGAAGCGACGGGCGGCATGACAGAGCAGAACGAGTACCCCGAGAGCGGACGGGTGCCGAGTCGCGTCATCGGCACGCCGCCCGCCGACGCGCCGATCGCCGACACCGACCCGATCCGCGCGCCCGAGGGCGTTCCCGGCGTGATCCCGCAGGACCCCGTCAAGGCCCGCAAGGCCGAGCGCCTCGTCGCGCTGCTGTTCCTGGTCGCCTTCCTGGCCGGCGCCGGGTTCGTCGCGTCGTACGTGATCTTCCAGGTCGGCACGATCGACAAGACGGCCACGTCGAACCTCGCACTCGGCGGCACCCTGGCCCTGGCCCTGCTCTCGCTGGGCGCGGGTCTCACGGTGTGGGTGCGGCAGATCATGCCGAAGTACAACCTCATCCAGGAGCGCCACGAGATGCGCTCCGACGACGAGGCGCGCGGGTACGTCAAGGAGACCTTCCTCCAGGGCGCCGAGGAGAGCGGGTTCGTCAAGCACCGGCTGCTGCGCCGCACGCTGCTGCTGGCCGCCGCTCCGCTGGGCCTGGCCCCGCTGGTGCTGCTGAAGGACCTCGGCCCGCTCCCCGGGACCGCGCTCAGGCACACCGCCTGGGGCGAGCCCACCAAGGACGGCAAGCCGCGCCGCCTCGTCGTCGAGGGCACCGGCCAGCCGATCCGCGCGGCCGACTTCAACTCGCCGGGCGGCATCCTCTCCGTGGTCCCCGAAGGCTACGAAGAGGACCTGAACGCGCTGGCCAAGGCGACGCTGATCCTGCTCAAGTTCCGTCCGGAGGAGCTCAAGTCCGGCACGAACCTGAACTGGACCCACGACGGCATCGTCGCCTACTCCAAGATCTGCACCCACGTGGGCTGCCCCGCGGCGCTGTACGAGCAGACGACGCACCACATCCTCTGCCCGTGTCACCAGTCGACCTTCGACGCCGCGGACGGAGCGAAGGTCATCTTCGGCCCCGCCGCCCGTCCGCTGCCGCAGCTCCCCATCGGTATCGACGAGGAGGGCTACCTCGTCGCGAAGTCCGACTTCAAGGTCCCCGTCGGTCCCAGCTTCTGGGAGCGTGGCGACGCGGAAGCCGAAGTTAGGGAGAACGCATCATGAACGCTCCCCCGAAGGCCATCGCAGGCGTCTCGACCTTCGTCGACGACCGGATCGGTGCGGGGAACTTCCTCAAGCGCAACCTGAGGAAGATCTTCCCCGACCACTGGTCGTTCCTCCTGGGGGAGATCGCGCTCTACTCGTTCGTCATCCTGCTGCTGACCGGTACGTTCCTGACGTTCTGGTTCAAGCCGAGCATGAGCGAGGTCCCGTACACGGGCAGCTACGCCCCGCTGTACGGCGTGCACATGTCGGAGGCCTACGCCTCGGCGCTGCACATCAGCTTCGACGTCCGTGGCGGTCTGCTCATGCGGCAGATCCACCACTGGGCGGCGCTGCTGTTCGTGGCCGGCATGACGGTGCACATGCTCCGGATCTTCTTCACCGGTGCGTACCGCAAGCCGCGTGAGCTCAACTGGATCATCGGCATCCTGCTGCTGTCGCTCGCGCTCATCGAGGGTCTCACCGGTTACTCCCTCCCCGACGACCTGCTCTCAGGCGCGGGTCTGCGGATCACCCAGGGCGTGGCCCAGTCGATCCCGATCGTGGGCACGTACGTCTCGTTCTTCCTGTTCGGGGGCGAGTATCCGGGCCACGACATCATCCCGCGGTTCTACACGCTCCACATCCTGCTGATCCCGGGCATCCTGCTCGCGCTCATCTCGGCCCACATGATCCTGATGTGGGTGCAGAAGCACACGCAGATGCCGGGCAAGAACAGGACCGAGAAGAACGTTGTCGGCGCTCCGTTCTACCCGGCGTTCATGATCAAGTCGGGCGCGTTCTTCCTCTTCACGTTCGGGGTCATCGCACTGCTCGGCGCGTTCGCCCAGATCAACCCGATCTGGCTGTTCGGGCCGTACACGCCGGCGGACATCTCGGCGGGATCGCAGCCGGACTGGTACATGGGATTCCTGGAGGGTGCGCTCCGCCTCATGCCGGCCTGGGAGATCAACTTCCTCGGACACACGGTGACGCTGAGCGTGCTGATCCCGGCGCTCGTGCCACTGGGCATCGTCATGACGGGCCTGGCGCTGTATCCGTTCCTGGAACAGTGGGTCACGGGCGACCGCCGCGAGCACCACGTGTGCGACCGGCCGCGCAACAACCCGCACCGCACCTCGATCGGCATCGCGGGCATCACGTTCTACGGCATCCTGTGGCTGCTGGGCGCCAACGACGAGATCTCGGCGAACTTCCACATCGACCTGTACACGACGACCTGGTTCGGGCGGATCGCCGTCTTCGTCGGCCCGGCCATCGCGTACTGGATCACCTACCGGATGTGCCTCGGCCTCCAGCGCAAGGACGCCGAAGTGCTGTCCCACGGGGTGGAGTCCGGCGTCATCAAGCGGCTGCCGAACGGCCAGTACATCGAGGTCCACACACCGGCCGCGGAGGACATCGCCGAGCACATGCGCGGCAAGAAGGAGATCCCGGTTCTCACGGCCGCCGAGGACGGCGAGGGCATCCCGCCCAAGGGCGCCCGCAGCGCCCTCGGCCGGCTCCGCACCAAGATGAGCGAGGCGTACGGCACCGACCGGGTCCCGCTCACCGACGGCCACCACGAGGAGGCCCACGAGGAGGAGCACGCGGGCGTCGGCGGCGGCGACCGCAAGGAGCTCCACTGACGGACGCCTGAACGACCGGCACGAAGCGGCCCGGCGAGGGGAAACTCCCCCGCCGGGCCGCTGTGTTTCTGTGTTTCCCGCTTCGCTCATCGGGGCGCTCTTTTCCGCCGGTCGTGCCGGAGGCGCGCGGGAACACGGCCCTCGTCGCTCGGAGTCGCTCGTCCCTCGCTCCCCACTCGCTCCTCAGTCCAGACCGGCGGCGCGCCCCTCCGGCTCGCTCGGTGTTTCCCGCGTTCGCGGTTCAAGGGGTCGGGGTCACGAGGCCCGTCTCGTAGGCCATGATGACCAGTCGCACGCGGTCGCGGGCGTCGAGCTTCGCGAGCAGCCTGGTCACGTACGTCTTGACGGTGGCGGCGCTGATGAACAGCTCGGCGGCGATCTCCGCGTTGGACAGGCCGCGCCCGACGAGGGTGAGCACCTCGGTCTCCCGCTCGGTGAGCCCGGCGACCCGCCGAGGTCGCGGCCCGGGCGCGGGGCGGGCGGCGAAATCCCCGATCAGCCTGCGGGTGACGCGCGGATCGATCAGCGCGTCACCGGCGGCCACCACCCGGATCGCCGCGAGGATGTCGTCCAGGGCCATGTCCTTGACGAGGAACCCGGACGCCCCCGCGCGCAGCGCGCCGTAGACGTACTCGTCGTCGTCGAAGGTCGTGAGAACGAGGACCTGGGCGCCGCGGCCCGCGGTGATCAGCCGGGTGGCCTCGATGCCGCCCATGCCGGGCATGCGGATGTCCATGACCACCACGTCGGGGCCGGTGTCCTCGGTCATCCGCACCGCCTCCTCGCCGGTGCCTGCCTCCCCCGCCAGGTCGAGATCGGGCGCCTCGGCGATGACCATCTGCAGGGCGGCGCGGACCAGGGGCTGGTCGTCGGCGAGCAGCACGCGGACGGTCACCGGACTCCCTCGGGCACGGGCAGCCGGGCCGCGACGCGGAAGCCTCCCCCGGGACGCGGCCCGGCCGCGAGGGTCCCGTGCAGGACGCCGACCCGCTCACGCATCCCGAGCAGGCCGTAGCCGTCCCCGGCGTCGCCGCCGCGCCCGTCGTCGAGCACCTCGACGCGCACCTCGTCGTCCCGGTAGTCGATCGAGACCCGGCAGGACGCCGTACCGGCGTGACGCAGCACGTTGGTGACGGCCTCCTGGACGACGCGGTAGGCCGCCACGTCGATCTCGGGCGGCAGCGGACGCGGCTCCCCCAGCCGGCGTACGTCGACCCGTACGCCCGCCTGTGTGGTCGTGGCGGCCAGCCGGTCGACGTCGGCGAGGCCGAGCGCCTGTCCCGGGCAGCCCGATTCCGGACGCGCCGGCTCCGGCGGCCCCGGTGGCGGGAGTACCACCGGCGCGGGCCGCTCCGGATCGTGGCTCCGCAACGCGCCGAGCATCCGGCGCAGCCCGGACAATGTCTGGCGGCCGGCCGTCTCGATCTCCCCGAGGGCGTCCCGCGCCCGCTCCGGCTGCGTGTCGATGACCCGCCGCGCGGCACCGGCCTGCAGCGCGATGACGCCGATGCTGTGCGCGACCATGTCGTGCAGCTCACGGGCGATCCTGAGCCGCTCGTCGGTGACGGCCTGGGTCGCCGCGCGGGCGCGCAGCTCCTCGGCGTGCGCCCGGGACTCGCGTGCCGAGTTGCCGAGCAGCCAGGCGATGACGGTCGTCAGAGCCACGGCGAGCTCAGTGGAGGTGCCGATCGGCCAGCCGTACAGCAGCCGCGTGAGCAGAAAACCGGCGAGCACCGCGAGGGCCGTGACGACGGCGGCGACGCCGGTCGCGCGTGGGCGCTCGGCGGCGATGAAGAACACCGCGACCTCGGCCGCGATGAACTGGGGCAACGGGATCTCCCCCACGCCCAGGGGCACCGTCCCGAGGACGGCCGCGGCGAGCAGCAGGACCAGGGAGGGCAGCGGCCTGCGGCGCAGCAGGACGCCGCCCGCCAGCGTCAGGGCGGTGGCCACCGCGAAGAAGGCCAGCCCGTGCGGTTGGAAGAGCTGCGGGGAGGGGCGCTCGCTGTACATCCACTCGCCGGGCAGCCGCATCCGCATCAGGAACGTGAACACCGTTCCCCCGCACCAGGCGAGGACCACCCACGCCCCGGGCGGCAGCCGTCTCAGCAGCGGAGGGGATGCGACCTGCATGATCAGAGCGTAACCACGCGTCCTTCTCGCGGGCATCCGACCAGGGGTCTACATCCGCGGTCGGCCCGTGCCCCGGCGGATGTCCACGCCGGTCCGATGCGGCGGGCCGGCGCCGCACGGCACCGTGAACCGGGTGATCGACACCGCACAGCCGCGGGCGGCCCGCGACCGGCCGCCCGTGCCGCTCCCC
>NZ_JBFAOO010000158.1:0-17399 GCF_040675265.1 Microbispora sp. NPDC049633 | reverse complement strand
CGACGAGCGCAGGCTGGCCGAGGTGATCGACGCCGCCCGCGGCGAGGACGCCTCGCTCGCCGCCCGTCTCGATCGGCTCGAGGAGGAGGCGGACCTGCTCAGGGAGGCCGCCGAGGCGGCGGTCGCGGCGGCCGCAGCCGACCGCGAGAGCCGGGCGGCGCTGGCGGAGGCGGACAGGGCCGCCGCCGAGGAGGGGTTCGCGAGCCTGGAGCACGCGGCCGCCGCTGTCCGCGCGCCGGAGGACCGGGAGGCGATGTCCGAGCGGCTGGGTCACCTGGACGCCGAGCGCGCCACGATCGAGGGGCTGCTCGCCGACCCCGAGCTGGTGACGGCGGCGGCCCAGCCTGCCGCGGACCTGCCCGAGCTGGAGGCCGGCCACGAGCGGGCCGAGCGGGACCACGCCGTCCGCACCTCGGCACGCGACCGGGCGCGGGGCAGGCTCGACCAGCTCACGGGGCTCGCCGGCGAACTGGGCGCCGCGCTGCGCGCCTACCGGCCGGCCGAGGAGCGTCACCGCCTGGCGCGCCGGCTCGCCGAGCTGGCGACCGGAACGTCCGGCGACAACCGGTGGCACATGAGGCTGTCGGCGTACGTGCTGGGGGAGCGGCTCCGCCAGGTCGTCGACGCGGCGAACGAGCGCCTCGACCGCATGTCGAGCGGCCGCTATCTGCTGCGGCACGACCTGAGCCGGTCCGCGGGCGACCGGGGGCGGTCGGGCGGCGGGCTGGGCCTGCGCGTGCTCGACGCCTGGACCGGCGTGGAACGCGACCCCGCCACGCTCTCCGGCGGCGAGAGCTTCATCACCTCGCTCGCCCTGGCGCTGGGCCTGGCCGACGTGGTCACGGCGGAGGCGGGCGGCGCGGAGATCGGCAGCCTCTTCGTGGACGAGGGCTTCGGCACGCTCGACGACGAGACGCTCGACGACGTGCTCGACATCCTCGACGGCCTGCGCGAGGGCGGCCGTGCCGTCGGTGTCGTCAGCCACGTGGCCGAACTGCGGGTGCGCATCCCCGCTCAGCTCCGCGTGGTCAAGGGCCGTTCCGGCTCCACCCTGTCGCACCGCTGACCGGGGTGAACCCGTACCTGCTCTTCGGGGCCGAAGGCCGGCGCGGATCAGCTCGGCTGGTAGGTGCTCTCCTTCTCCGGAACGGTGAGCCGGACCTTGGTTCCCCAGGACGAGAAACGCATGTCGGTGCGGCTGCTCATCGCGCCCGTCGGATAGTCCGGATCGGCGAAGGTCGTGTAGAGCCGGGTCGGCAGGCCTTTCCGGTCCGTCCACAACCGCCAGTGGACCTTCAGCTCGGCCTCTCGCCGGGTGGGCTTCATCTCGGGCTGCGCGCGCAGGGACGGCGATGCCTTGTACAGCGTGCCCAGGGTGACGGCACCCTGATAGACCCCGCCGGTCCGCTTGGTCGTGGTGCCCAGCAGCGTCCTGTACGTGGCCGGCCCGAAAATCGGCGGGACCAGGTAGAACGGGTTGCGGTCACTGACCGTGAACCGCGTACGCAACCAGGTCTTCCCGCACGGCAGCGCATGCCGCAGCGACCCTCCCGACTGGTACGTGTACCCACCCACGGCAAGCAACCGCACCTTCCCCCCGAGCTGCTTGCTTACCGGGCGCCTCATACATCCACTCCCGAAGTCAGATGTGCTCGGCTCGCCGAACAGGCGAGTCGTCGGCCGCAGGTCACCGTTCCTGGTGCGGCCGGAGCGGTTCACCAGAGCGTGAGCGACCGGGTCAGGATGCCGGCGAGGTCCTCCTCCGCGACGGGCCTGGGCGAGGTGGTGAGCAGCCGCTGCTGCTTCATCGCCCCCTCCACCAGCGCCGGCACGTCGCTGTCCGCGTACCCGACGCCGCCGATGCCGTTCGGCATGCCGACGTCGCGCATGAGCGCGGTCAGCACGGCGGGCAGGAAGTCCGCCGGGTCGTCCGGCGAAGCCGCCGCGGGGTCGAGCAGCCCGGCCGCGCGCAGGTGCCGCGCCGGGTCCGCCTCGAAGGTGAACCGGAACGCCTCCGGCGCGGTCAGCGCCACCGCCATGCCGTGCGGGACCATCGGCCCGCCATCGGGGTAGCCGGCCGGGTGGAAGCCCCTCACCCGCCCGGCGATCGGATAGGCGTTGGCGTGCGGGATGTGCACGCCAGCGTTGCCGAACCCCAGCCCCGCGAACGTCGCCGCCAGCGCCATCGCGCCCCTCGCCTCCGCGTCGTCGCCGTGCCGTACGGCCGTGCGGAACGAGCCGGCGAGCAGCCGGAGCGCCTGCTCCGACCACATGTCCGCCACCGGGTTCGACCCGCAGTACGGCACGCGCTCCTCCGGCCGCCTGCGCTCGTAGGAGGTGTACGGCCGGGCGGTGTAGCTCTCCAGGGCGTGACAGAGGATGTCCATCCCCGCCGCGGCGGTCACCTCGGGCGGCTGCGTCATCGTGAGGCCGGGATCCACGACCGCCAGCACCGGGCGGAGGCGGGCGTGGCTGATCCCCGTCTTGACCTTGAGTCCGAGCACGTCCAGCACGCAGATGGTGGTGCTCTCCGAACCGGTGCCCGTGGTCGTGGGCACCGCGACCAGTGGCTTGAGCGGCCGCGAGGGGGCGCGTCCGGCGCCGATCGGCGCGTTGACGTAGTCCATCAGCTCGCCCGGGTTGGTCGTCAGCAGGTTGACGGCCTTGGCCGTGTCGATGCTCGACCCGCCGCCGACCGCCACGAAGGCGTCCCACGGGCCGCTCGCGCGGGCGTGCCCGATCGCCGCGAGCACGCTCTCGTCGGTGGGCTCGACGTGGACGCCGTCGTACACCTCCGCGTGCATGCCGAACCCGGCGATCTGTTCCGCGATCCGCGCCGGGGCGCCCGTCGCCGCCACGCCGGCGTCGGTCATCACCAGCACGCGGCGCACGCCGTACTGCCCGAGGTCGAAGCCGATCTCGGCGGACGCGCCGGGGCCGAACTTGAGCGCGGGCGCGCCGTACGTGAAGACGGACTCGGGGTTGCTCGGGACGATCACGATCGCTGGCCTTCCATCCGGGGGCTCATGCGGGCACGCGCGATGCCGGTGCGGGGGCGTTCCCGATGGGAACCTGGCATGTAGCATGCTGCGTGTCAATGCGCCGCCGGGACGCGGGCGGGCTCACGACCCTCGGAGGGGTGGTCAGACGGTGCGAGCGGTCGCGGGCACGTCCAGTCTCACCGAGCAGGTCGTCGAGGCGGTCAGGGAGGCCATCCACTCGGGCGAACTGCGGCCCGGGGAGCTCTATTCGGTCTACCGCCTGGCCGGGCAGCTCAACGTCTCCCGCACCCCCGTACGCGAGGCGATGCTCCGGCTGGCCGAGGCCGGCCTGGTGCGGTTCGAGCGGAGCAGGGGTTTCCGGGTGCTGCGCCGCGACCCCCGGGAGATCGCCGAGGTGTTCCACCTGCGGCTGCTCCTGGAGGTGCCCGCGACGAGGCGGGCGGCGCGCCACGCCGGTCCCGGCCTCGCCCGTGTCCTGCGCGAGGAACTGGACGCGATGCGCGCCGCGGCGGCCGACCACGACGAGCCGCGTTTCATGCGGCACGACCGGGCCTTCCACGACGCTATCCTCGCCGCGGGAGCCAACCGGCGGCTCGCCGAGGTCGTCGCCGGGCTCAGGGACGCCACGGTGACGCTCGGCGCCTCCACCGTCGACCGCTCCCGCTCGCTGGCGGACGTCGCCGCGGAGCACGAGCCCATCCTCGCCGCCGTCCTCGCGGGCGACGCGGACGCCGCCGCCGCGGCGATGCGCGATCACGTGGCGCACACCGGCGAGCTGCTCGTGGCCCAGGCCGCCGCGGAGAACGGCCGGCCCGCCGAGCCCGCCGACATCGCCCTCATTTACGAGGCACTGGGCGAATCTACGACGTAAAGGAGCGCACGGATCGCGCGCTTCACCCGCATGATCGGGATATGAGCGAGAACCGATCGGCAGGAGACGTAGCCATCCCTCGCCGGGACGACCTGGAGAACGCCAGGCAGGTGATCCGGGCGCACCTTCGTCCCACTCCGGTGGACCCGGGCGCGGGCACGCCCGGCGACCCCGGGCTGAAGCTGGAGAGCCTGCAGCCCACGGGGTCGTTCAAGGTCCGGGGCGCGCTGAACGCCGTGGCCGCCGCGCCGGGCACCCGCGTGGTGACGGCGTCGGCCGGCAACCACGGGCTGGGCGTCGCCTACGCGGCCGGGAGGCTCGGCCGGCGGGCGACGGTGGTGGTTCCGGAGACCGCCTCGGTCGCGAAGGTGGACGGGCTGCGCCGCCTGCACGTGGACCTGGTGCGCACGGGCGACGGTTTCGACGAGGCGGAGGAACACGCGCTCGCGCTCGCCGAGGCGCCGGGCTGCCACTACATATCGGCCTACAACGATCCGTACGTCATCGCGGGCCAGGGCACGATCGGCCACGAGCTGGACGAGCAGTTCGACGGCCCGCTGACCGTGGTGTGCGCGATCGGCGGCGGAGGGCTCGCGTCCGGGCTGGGGCTGTGGGCGGCGGGCCGCGCGGACGTGCGCGTCGTCGGAGTGGAGGCCGCGGCCTCCACCGCCGTGTCCGCGGCGGTCGCCGCGGGCCGTCGCGTGCCCGTCGAGGTCGGCCCGACCCTCGCCGACGGCCTCGCCGGGAACATCGAGCCGGGTTCGGCCACCATCGGCCTCGTCGCGCGACATGTGCACCAACTGGTCACGGTGACCGAGGACGAGATCCGAGCCGCGCTGCGCTACCTGGCCGCGGAGCGCGGACACGTGGCCGAGGGCGCCGGAGCGGTGCCGGTCGCCGCCCTGCTCGCCGGGAAGGTCGCCGTGCACGGACGGGTCGTGGCGGTGGTCTCGGGCCGCAACATCACCCCCGCCGCGCTCGCCGCCGTCCTCGCCGCCGGCGAGGCGGCACCGGCCGCGTCGTGACCCCAGGCCCGGACAGGTCAGCCGGGACGTCCACGCTGAACAGCCGGCCGTACCGCAGGCGCAGCGCGTCCGGCGAGACGGTGTGCGGCCGGCGGGCGCAGCTCACCATGACGCCGAGGACGCCGAGGGCCGACGCCGCTCCGTCGGCGAGCAGCGCCATGGCCCGCCGCGCGACCTCGGCCTGCGCGGGGGACAGACCGGCGAGGAACGCCTGGGCGAACGGGTCGCCGGCGGCGGGCATCGCGGAGGCCAGCGAGGCGGCGAGCTCGCGGGGCAGGTGGGCGGCGCGGTCGGCGTCCAGCTCCAGCAGGATTCCCGCAGTTCCCGGGCGGAGTCGCCGGTCAGCACGTCGCGCACCTCGTCAAGCGACAGGCCCAGCTCGGTCAGCCGGCGGGCCCGGGCGAGCAGGAGCGCGTCGCGCAGGCCGTACTCCCGGTAGCCGCCCCGCCGCCGCGACGGTTCGGGCAGCACGCCCTGGTGGTGGTAGTGCCGCACGGTGCGGGTGGACACCCCGGCGAGTGCGGCCAGTTCGCCGATCCGCATGCCCCCCATCAGAGACGTCGACGTCGCGGCAAGGTCAACAGTTCACAGGGGCAGCCAGCGGGCCGTGAGCAGAAAACCGCCGTAGACGAGCGCGGCGGCGGAGACGAGCAGAAACAGCAGCACCCAGAATGTGCCGGGCACCCGGGTCAGGCGGGCGAGCTGGTCGGCGTCGGAGTCGGGCGCGCGTCCGAGGCGCCGCTTGCTCTGCAGTTCGAGGATCGGCCGTACGCCGCCGAGCAGCAGGAACCACGCGGCGACGTACGCGCAGGCCGACTGGACGTCGGGCGGCGCGAACCAGGACAGCGCGAAGATCGCGCCGCCCACGGCGAGCAGCGACACGGCGCCGAAGAAGTTCCTGATCATCAGCAGCATGCACGTCAGCAGCGCGAGCACGCCCCACAGCAGCATCGTGATCCGCCCGTCGGCGACGAGCCGGGCCGCCCCCAGCCCGATCAGCGAGGGCGCGACGTACCCCGCCGCGGCTGTGGCGATCATGCCGGGCCCCGTGGGCCTGCCTCTGGTGAGCGTCACGCCAGAGGTGTCCGAGTGGAGGCGGATGCCCCGCAGCTTGCGCCGGGTCAGCACCGCGACCAGCGCGTGGCCTCCCTCGTGCGCGATCGTGATCAGGCCGCGGGAGATGTGCCACGACGCCGGGTAGGCGACGACGATGAGGGCGGCGAACCCGGACAGGACGACCAGCCAGAGCGGGGGCGCGATCTGGACGGCGGTCAGGTGGTTCCACAGGGCCTTCAGGGGGGTCACCCCCGGAATCGTACGGCGGACGCCCCCCGGCCGCGGACACGCCCACCACCCCGGCCGGCGTTGATCGGTACACTCCGGGCATGCCCATCGCCGAGCGAGCCGTCACCGTCGGTCCGGCGGAGCCGGCGGACGCGGAGTCCGTCAGGAGCATCCTCGCCGAGTCGTGGGGCGGCCCTCACGTCGCCGTTCACGGCGAGCTCATCGACGCGTCCGCGCAGCGTGCGCTCCTCGCCAGGGTGGAGGGACGGCCCGTGGGACTGCTGACGTACCGGGCGGTGTCGGACGTCGAATGGGAGATCGTGACACTCGACGCGACGGAGGCCGGGCGGGGTGTCGGGCGGGCACTGCTGGACGGGGTGCGAGCCGAGGCGGAGCGCGCGGGCGTCCGGCGGCTCTGGCTGGTCACCACGAACGAGAACACCCGCGCCCTGCGCTTCTACCAGCGGTACGGGTTCGACCTGGTGGCGGTCCACCGCGACGCGGTCGAGGCCGCGCGCGGGCTGAAGCCCTCCATCCCCACCCACGCCGACGGCATCCCGATCCGTCACGAACTCGAACTCGAACTGCTCCTCTAGCGGGCGGGCTGAGACGGCGCCTGGGACGGCACCACGTTCAGCATGCGCGCGAACCCGAGAGAGCGGCGGAACGAGCCCTGGGTCTCCTGGTAGGGATCGAGCGCCTGGTCGCGCTCGCGCAGCAGGTCCTCCGGGGTGAGGCGGGCCAGCCGCGCCCCCGCCTCGCGCAGCGCGCGTTCCACGTTGGCGCGGGCGTCGGGAGTCAGTTCGCCGTCCGCGTCCGTCCAGACCAGCTCGCGCCACTCGTCGAGGTCGAGCAGGCCGCGCCGCACGGCGTGCTGGACGAGATCGAGCCAGGTGGGCTGTCCGAGCGTGATGTTGATCGAGAGCGTCGCCTCGCCCGAGGCGGTGCAGTGCCACAGGCCGCGCGGGAGGAAGAGCATCGAGCCGGGGCGCAGCACGACCTCCCGGCCGTCGGGCAGCCCTTCGGCCGGGGGCTCACCCGTCCAGACGCGCTGGACGCCCTCGGGCAGGTACGGATACTGGGCCAGGTCGTAGTGCTGGATCGGCAGTGTGGTGTTCTCGTTCTCCCGGACCCGCCACACCTTCTCGCCGGCCACCTGGAAGACGAAGTTGACGTACGCGTCGAAATGCACGGGGAAGCCGCCGCCGTGCTTGGCCGCGTAGACGATGCCCTTGGCGACCGTGCCCCCCGGCAGGCCGAAGAACTTCCGCGCGGCGGACACCAGGTGGGACATGCCGGGCAGGAAGAAGTGCGCGAAATCCATCTCCAGGGCGGCGCCCTGCTCGTACCACGCGAGCGCCTCGCCCGGGGGGACGAGGAAGCGGTCCGTGATCCCGCCGGTGGCGTCGACGACACAGGGGCCCACCACCATGACGGGGTTGTCGTACACCGCGAGCACGTCTTCCAGGCTGGTCATGGCCCGTCCGCCGGTGAGGGCGGCCAGGCGCTCGGGGGAGCCTTCCGCCGTGACGAACCTGCCCGGCCAGTACTCCTGCCGGAACTTCTCGATGCCGCCGACCGGTTCGAAGAGGAGGTCGAGCGCCTCGGTGGTGTCGTTCATGGCCTCTCAGCTTTCTGTGAGTTCGGCGAGTGCGTAGCGCAGCAGCGATTCGGCCGCCGTCTCGACCTGTTCCTGCGGGATGCCGGTCGAGCCGGCCAGTTCGGCGATCGTCCGGGGTGCGGTCAGGGCGCGCAGCACGTCGAAGAGCGCCGGGTCGGCGTCCCGCGTGACCTCGTACTCGATCGTGCCGGCCCGCGCGATCAGGAGCGTCTCCTGCCCGTCCTGTCCCGGGCCGTGGGGAGCCAGCAGGACGACGTCCCCGAGGAGGCCGACGACGGTGTCCGCGCCGATCCGCGGCCGTGACTCTTGCACCCGGGCCCGTACGGTCTCCTCGTCCACGCCGGGGGAGGCGGACAGGGACGAGGCGGGGGCCTGGAGTGTGCCGCCGGCCGGCCGTGCCCGCCCTCCGGGGGACGCGAGCACCGTCTCCAGGGCGCCGAGGGAGATCAGGCGCAGGACCTGCTCCAGGCCCGCCCCCAGCGGATGGTCGAGCGCGTGCCGGATCGCCGACCGCAGCGCGTCCGGGTCGAGGACCGTCCCGGAGACGGCTCCGGCCGTCGCGGCCTCGACCAGCGTGTCCCCGTGCCGGGTCAGCAGGTTGCGCAGCATGGCGAGGGCGACGGTGCGGTCGGCGGCGTAGAAGAACGGGGCCTTCCTGCGTTCGGCGATCTCGGGCGGCACGAGGCCGCGCACGGCGTCGCGGAGTATCCGCTTGTCGTCGAGGAGGACCGGGCGCAGGCGGGCCGGGAGGCGGATCGAGAACTCCACCAGGTCGACATCGAGGAAGACCGGCCTGCTCTCCGCGGCGTACGCCGAGGCCACGCGGTCCTCGTGCCAGCAGTTGAACCGCTGGAGATCGGCCGCCTTACCCAGGATGTAGCCGTCGTAGGGATCGCCGGCCCGCCCGCCGAGCCGCCCGGCCAGCCATTCCGTGCGCAGGCAGGGGCCCACGGCCTCCTCCAGCGAGCCGTACGAGCCGGGGAGCGCGTCGAGCAGGGAACGCCGCTCGCGGGACGCGAGCGCCGCCTCGAACCCCGCCCACGAGCCGTCCCCGGCGAGGTTGACGACGGTGGAGTAGCCCCCGTTGAACTCGTCGCTGCCCTGGCCGGTGAGTATCGCCTTGAAATCCATCCCCGCGGCCCTGGCCGACGCGAGCATGAGCAGCTTGTAGAACTGCTCGGGCCCCGCGAGCGGCGTCTCGGCGCACCGGAGGATCCACAGCCAGTCCTCCGCGGTCAGGCCGCGTTCGACGTCGCAGGTGTCGACCCAGTGCAGGTCGATGCCGAGCTTGCGCGAGGTGCCCACGGCCGCGGCGAAGTCGCCGCTCTCCACGGTGCTCGGGCTGAGCACGGTCCACGCCGTGAGCTGCCGTTCCCTGGCCGCCAGCGCGGCCACGGCGACCGAGTCCACCCCACCGCTGAGGAAGACGGCCATGGGCGTCTCGGTCATGCAGGAGCGCCGTACCGCCTGCTCGAACAGCCGGCGGTACTCGCGCGTGTACGCCTCCGGCTCGCCCGTCGCGGCCGGTTCGGGGACGGTCCCGGCAGGGGGCCGCCAGTGCTCCCACGCGCGCTCCTCGCCCGTGCGGAGGTCGATCGTCACTCCGCCGCCGGCGGGCACCGTGCGCGCGTGCAGGAAGTACGTCTGGTCGGTCTGCGTGGAGACGCCGCCGGTGATGGTGAACGAGGAGTCGCGCAGCGCCCGGCCCCAGTCGGGGGTGGCCGGGGTGCCGCCGGCGAACAGCCCCTTCAGCTCGGACGCGACGTGGATCCGGTCGCCCAGCCGCGAATAGTAGAGGGGCTTGACGCCGAAGGGGTCCCTGACCAGGTGCAGCTCGTGGCGCTCCCGGTCGAGCAGGCACGCGGCGTACATCCCACGCAGCAGCGGGAAGACCTTCTCCCGGTGCTCGGGGAACAGGTCGTGGACGACGGCGCAGTCCGACGTGCCGGTGACCGGCCGTCCGGGATGGCGCGCGCGTAGCTCGGCGTGGTTGTAGATCTCCCCGTTGACCATGGTGAGCAGCCGGCCGTCCCGGGAGGCGAACGGCTGCCGCCCGTCGGCCAGCCCGAAGACGGCCAGCCGCGCGAACCGCAGCGCGTGCCCGGCGCCGTCGGCGGCGTGGTCGCCGTCGGGCCCGCGGTGCGCCACGGCGCGGATCATCCGGTCGGCCGCCGCCCTGTCCTCGTCGTCCAGAACACTGCCGCCGATCGCGAACACGGCCGTGATGCCGCACATCACTCCACCTCCTGAACCGCCATCGGCCGTGCCGCGAGCGCCCCGGCGGGCCGCTGATCCGGCCGGCGCTCCGCGCGGCGTGCCAGCAGCAGGGCCACCAGGAGCAGCAGGGCCGAGATGACGAGCACCCATCGGTATCCCGCGGTGTCGAAGCCGCCCGTGCGGCCGTCCTCGACGAGCCGCCCGAAGGCCGCTCCCGCCAGCCCTCCGGGGAGGAACTGGGCGAGCTGGAAGAACCCGGCGAAGGTTCCCGTGTCGCCCTCGGGCATCGCCCGCATGCCGAGCTTGTTGAGCCCGGGCGTCAGGAGGACGGAGCCCACCGACGACAGGACGAGCGCGGGGACCGCCAGGTAGAGCATCGTGCCCGGCCCGCCGGGCAGGAACAGCAGGATCGCCGCGATGACCAGCACGACTCCCACGCTCAGGGACTTGGACAGGTCGGCGTCGGACCGGCGTCCGCCCCACCCGCCGAGCGACACCCGGATGATCGCCGAGGCGAGCAGCAGCGCCCCCGCCAGCCCCGCCGGAAGCTGCCCCGACTCCCGCAGGTGGCTGGGCAGGAAGAAGAAGACGGCGTTGACCGCGGTGAAGACGACGAACCCGCGCGCCATCGCGACGAGGAAGTCCCGGTGCAGGAACAGGGAACGCGGGGCGAAGCGCCGGTCGTCGGCCGCCCGGCTCTCCAGCAGGCGGAAACACGCGGCCGCCACCGCCAGCACCGGCAGCCAGGCGTACCCGCGGCCGGACGCCCACTCGCCGGGCATCAGCAGCGCCTGCACAGCGACGACCATCACGGCGAACAGCACGGCCGCGGCCAGCGGGAGCCGCACGGTGCCGCCGCCCTCCGGAGGGCTCGCGGGGATCAGGACGAGCGAGGCGATCGCCGCGAGGATCCCGACGACGCACATGAACCAGAAGATCATGGGCCAGGCGCCGAACTGGAGGATGAGCCCGCCGATCCCCGGGCCCACGACGTTGGCCGCCGCGATCACCGAGGCCATGATGCCGAAGGCCCATCCGCGCCGTTCCTCCGGCAGGACCTGCCGGATGATCACCGACTGCGCGGGGACGATGAACGCGTCCGCCAGCCCCTGCAGCGCCTGCCAGCCGAGCCACAGGCCGAAGGTGCGGGTGGTCGCACTGCCCACGGCCGAGACCAGGAACAACGCGAGACCGGTGAGGATGAGCGTGCGGGGCCGTACGGACCGGCAGAGCCGGCCCAGGGTCGGCATGCCGACCCCCAGGGCGGTCCAGAAGACGACGTGCCGCCACTGCAGCGACTCGTATCCCACCCCGAAGGCCCGGACGAGGTCCGGCTGGGCGAGGTTCAGCATGGACGTGCTCATCACGCTCGCGATCACTGCGGCCGAGGTCGCCAGCACGATGAGACGGGCGGGGTGGGGCGTTCGCGCCCGGGCTCCCTCTCCTGCCCGCGAGCTCATCTACACCCCTTCCGTTTCGCCCGGTGTGAGTTCGGCGATCTCGTGGGCACCGTCCGGGGTGACCACCGCGCGGATGCCCTGCAGCGAGAGCTGCCGTGTGGCCAGCAACGCCGCGTAGGAGCGGATGTCCTCGATCGGGACGCCGAACAACGCGGCCGTCTCGATCTGCCGGTCCGCGTACCAGACGCGGCTGCGGATGCGGTATCCGGGCCTGTCCGTGAGCTCCGCCACGTCGACCTCGTCGTAGAGGAGCCGGCGGCCGGCGGCGAAGCGCTCGGCCGCGAGTTTGAGCCGTTCCGCCGCCGGGAGCCGCGCCAGCTCCGCGTACAGGCCCAGCTCCTCGTACGGCCGCTGCACCCACTGGGCCAGGTCCTCGGTGCCGCGGCCCGTGTCCCTCGCCAGCGCGATCAGCAAGGCGATGTAGTTGACCATTCCGTTCGCGCGCGAACGGGCGAGAGACTGATAGTCGACGCTGCCGGCCGTCACGGCGAGACGATTTTCACGACATTGAACTCGACGAGTTCCGAGGCGGTGCCGATCACGTCCGGAAGACAGTCGTCGAGGCTTATCTGATATTCGCGGGTAACGGCTTCGGCCACCTGCTTGAGCGACCTTTCGCCATCGAACTGGCTGAAGATGAAAGAGGCCACCTCGTTGAGGGAGATGCCCGGGTCGATCACCATTCCCTTGAGATATCTCCGGGTTTCGACGCCGGGTGCCGGAGCGACGATCGTGTCGGCGGTGATGGCCACGGAACGGTCCTTTCGCTGTGGACGGCGATCAGCGGGGTTTTCTGATTACGAGTTCCCAGGAAACGGCTCCCAACTCCTTCTCGCTCACCGCCGGGAGTGACCGCCCGGGCGGGAGGTCGTCGATGGCCGACATGACGTCCTCCTCCTCCAGGACGAAATCCCGCAGCGTGAATTCCGGCACTCCCGCGGATTGGACGAGTGCGGCCACGGCGGCGCGGTCGACGCTTTCCTCGAAGGCCTCGGCCACGAATCGGAAATACTCCGGTTCGACCACCGTCTCCTCGATGATCGAACCGGCGTCGCGCCGCGCTCCGTCGGTGTCGGTCAGGTAGAGGAGCCCGCCGGGCCGCAGGACGCGCAGGCACTCCTCCAGGCCGCGTACGGGGTCGGCCCAGTGGTGGAAGCAGGAGTAGGAGACCACGAGATCCGCGTGGCCATCCGGATAGGGCAGGTCATGTACGTCGGCGAGGTCGAAGAAGATCTTGCCGGGAGGGTCGAGCCGCTCGCAGGTGGCCCTGGCGATCTCGTGCATCGCGGGATTGATGTCGACCGCGTGGACGACCTCGGCGTGGTCCCTGGCGAGGTACGCGGTCAGATGGCCCGGGCCGGTGCCCATGTCGATCGCCACCTCGGCCCGCGAGCCGAGGCCGTGAATCCGCGAAATGCGGGCGGAGAGGACCGGGTAGACATACCACTGGTACTTCTCGACGAACTCGGCATAGGTCTTGCACTCGGCTGCAGTGATCACTGGGGTCCTTTTTGACGAGCTGGGACGGGGGATTTCACTGCGGCATATCCGGTGACGGAAATATGCCGGGCAAAGGGTCGGATTCAGCGAATCAGTGGCCGCCGTCGACGACCATGCGGCGCAGCTCGATAACGACCGGCTTCACGTAGGACTTCATGACACACCTCCTCCCCGAGGGCGAGAGCGAATGGTGCGTACGTTTCACATCAGTGGCCGCCGTCGACCACCATGCGGCGGAGTTCGATGACGACCGGCTTCACGTAGGACTTCATGACACACCTCCTCTCGCGATACAGGAGAAGGGGTAATGCCCCGTTTTCGGCTGTCGACGTCCCCCGTCCCAGCTCTGTAAGGATGGTACGAAGCCGATGACAAATCGGTCAAGAGCCTTGTTTGATTCGATTTTCAACGGTCTGCTTTTCTTTCCGGGCTTTCTCCGGTGGTCACCGGCGTGGCCTCGACTTTCGGCTCGCCGGAGACGGACAGCGCGCGCGGATGTTCGGAGTGTGCCCATGCCGGGTGGCGGGGGCCGGTGCTCGATGTGAGGGCGGTTACCTTCTACGTGTGGCTGAGCGGCGTATGCGTGGACTGCGCGGATTGAGTGGGCTGATGAGGGCGAAACCGGAGCAGGCTCCCGAGCACTCCATGGACCCCCGCGCGGGCGAGGAGGAGACGTTCCGGCACAGCGTGATCGACAACGCCGTGTACGTGGACGGCGAGCGCGTGGCCTCCCCGCTTTCGCTGGGCGACGCGATCGCCGCGCTGCGCGCGCGGCCGGGTGCGATGGCGTGGATCGGCCTGTACCGGCCGGAGGAGGCCGAGCTGATCAAGGCGGCCGAGGAGTTCGGCCTGCACGAGCTCGCCATCGAGGACGCCATCGTCGCCCACCAGCGGCCCAAGGCCGACCGGTACGGCGACACGCTGTTCGTGGTGCTGCGGGCCGCCCAGTATCTCGACCAGCCCGAGAAGGTCGCCTTCGGCGAGCTGCACGTCTTCGTCGGCCCCGACTTCGTGCTGACCGTACGGCACAGCGAGGCGCCCGACCTGTCCAAGGTGCGCCGGCGCATGGAGTCGGACCCCGACCTGTTGCGCCAGGGGCCGCAGGCCGTGCTGTACGCGATCCTCGACGCGGTCGTGGACGGCTACGCGCCGGTGGTCGCCGGGCTGCAGAACGACGTCGACGAGATCGAGGTGCAGGTCTTCGGCGGGGACCCGGCCGCGCCCCGGCGCATCTACGCCCTGTCGCGCGAGGTCATCGAGTTCCAGCGGGCGACCAGCCCGCTGGTCCCGATGCTCGACGGCTTCATCGCGGGCTCGCCCAAATATGGCGTGAACGAGGAGCTGCAGCGCTACCTGCGCGACGTCTCCGACCACGCCATCACGGTCACCGAGCGCGTGGCGGGCTTCCGGCAGATGCTGCAGGACATTCTCGTCGTCAACGCCACACTCGTCAGTCAGCAGCAGAACGAGGAGATGACCAAGCTCACGGCCGCGAGCATCGCCCAGGGCGACGAGGTCAAGAAGATCTCGGCGTGGGCGGCCATCCTGTTCGCCCCGACGCTGGTCGGCACGATCTACGGGATGAACTTCGATCACATGCCCGAGCTGCACTGGCTGCTCGGATACCCCATGGCGATCATGCTCATGGGCGTCGTCTGCCTCACGCTCTACGTGGTCTTCAAACGCCGCGACTGGCTCTGACGACCCGGGTCACGAGTACCTGAACTGGAAGGAGACCTCGAGCCTCCGCCCCATCGTGGTGTCGTCGGCCGTCAGGACGGTCCGTACCGGCCGGCCGTTCAGGCCGGCGACGACGATCGCGTCGTCGTCGCCGTCCCCGGTGGCCTGGCAGACGACGTGCTCGTCGCCGAACCAGGCGTAGACGTACTGACAGCCGGCGGTGAACCGCCGCAGTTCCCGGCCAGTGCCCGCGTCCCAGATGCAGTACGTCCGCGCCGGGCCGGCGCAGGCGGTGAGGAACGACCGCCTGGAGGGCGCGAACAGGACCCCGACCTCGTCCGCGCGGACGGTGTCGGCGACCACGCCGACCGCCATGTCGCGCACCGCCGTCCCCGCGCGGTCGAAGAAGCGTATTCCCCGGGCGCCGCCGGTGCCGGTGAGCGCGACCACGCCCTTGTCCCGGGCGTCCCACGTGAACGTCGAGTGAGCGATGGCGGGGTCCGTGACCGTGACGACCCGTGCCTTCGGCTCTCCCACCTCCACCACGACGAAGCCCTTGCTGGTGACCTCGGTGGAACCGGTGAACATGATCAGTGTCAGCAGGACCCTCCGGCCGTCCCTCGACCACTGGATGTTGGTGCCCTGGAGGGGTTGCCGCACCGTCAGCGTCCTGCGGACCTCGCCGGTCTCCAGGTCGATGACGTCGACCGAGTCGTAGCCGTCGGTGAACTCCGTCGGCAGACCCGCCGCGTACCTGCCGTCGGGGGAGACCTCGACCTGGAAGTAGCCCGTCCACTTCCGGAACCTCGCGCCGGGGGAACTCCTCGTGTACAGAGCCTGCAGGCGCCCCTTGGCGTCCGTCACCCGGTACGCGGCGACCGCCACCGGGTCACCCGGGTGTTCGTGGAGCACCGCGGAGACGCCGGGCAGTTCCCGCCCGGCGAGACCCGTCGTGGGAACGGCCTCGTCCCGCGCCGAGGGCGACCGCGGGCCGGAGCCGGGACGGGGCTCGGACTTGCGCTGGAACGTCGTCCCTCCGCCGGCCGCTCCGCCGCTCTTGCCGGAGGTGCCCTGCGGCCGGGGGTCGCTCGGACTCGTGACCGGGGTGGCATCCGTGGCCGGCGTCGGGTTCGCCTGTCCGGCGGGGACGACGGCGAGCGCGGACGCCGGCGGCGAGCCCGGCAGGGATGTGTGCGCCCTGGCCGCCCCCACGCCCGGGTCCTCGCCCTGAGGCAGGCCGAGAACGGCCGCGGCGACCGCCGCCACCGCGGCGCAGACCGCCGCGACGACCTTCGCGGCCGGGCGGCCCGGGCGCCCACCCGCGTCCGTGGCATCCGTGGCATCCGTGAACGCGTCCATGGCCGCATTGGTGGCCGCATTGGTGGCCGCATTCGTGGCCGCATTCGGGCCCGCATCGGTGGGCGGCTCCGTGGCCGCGTCTATGGGCGCGTCCGTGGGCGCGGCGACCACGCCCACCGGGCCGGGAGCGGGCGACGGCTCCGTGGTCGTCTCCGGGCGGTCGGCCCGGTCCGGCTCCTGCGCGGATGCCGCCGCGGACGCCGCACCGGCGGCCGCCGGAGGCGTGGGCTCGGGCGCGGTTCCCCGCGCGCTCTCGACGAGTTCGGGCGCGCTTCCGAAGGCGCTCTCGACGGGCTCGGGCGCGGTCTCGCGAACGCTTCCCCGGGCACTCCCGGAAGTGCTCTTCGGAGCGGGTTCGGGGGCCGACTGCTCGATCAGCGCGTCGATGACCTGCTGGGCGGACGGCCTGCGAGCCGGATCCTTGTCGAGGCAGGACGCCACCACATCCCGCAGCCTGCCCTCGATGTCCCGGATCTCGGGCTGGGCGTTCAGGATCCGGTTGATGACGGCGGGCAGCGACTGGTTCCCGAACGCTCCCGACCCGCTGGCCGCGAACACGATCGTGCCGGCCCAGGCGAACATGTCGGCCGCCGGGCCGATGTCCTGGTTGAGGAACTGCTCCGGCGCCATGTAGGCGGGCGTTCCGATCGGCACGGAGGTCAGCGACGACGTGGTGTCGAGGGCGCGGGAGATGCCGAAGTCGATCACCCGCGGACCGTCGGGGCCGATGATCACGTTCGGTGGCTTGAGATCCCGGTGGACGATCCCGGCACGGTGGATCGCCGCGAGAGCGGTGGCCGTCCCGACCGCGAGGCGGGACAGCGCGTTTCCTCTGATGGGGCCCGAGGTGGCGACGCTCTGCTGGAGTGAGGGGCCGTCGATGAACTCGCTCACGATGAACGGCCGGTCGTATTCCACGCCGGTGTCCAGCACCTGGGCCGTGCAGAAGGCGGCCACCCTCTTGGCCGCGGCGACCTCTCGGAGGAACCGCTGGGCGCCGGCGATGTCGCCGGTCAGGTCGGGCCGGATCCACTTGACCGCGACGGGCTGCCCGGAGGGATCGACCGCGTGGTAAACCGTTCCCTGGCCGCCCACGCCAATACGACCGGTAAGTGTGTAAAGACCGATTTGTGGCGGGTCTCCCGGCCTTAAAGGTGATATCTCCGGCACACGGTCATTGTTATGGATCGATCCAAGCGGCAGTAGATGTCAATGGGGCAATTGTTATCGGAACGGTGCTCACATGCGGGCGCGCGCCGAATTCCCTCGCCATGACGGACGGCGCGAAGGCGAACGCGAGGTCCCGTGGTGGGGCTGGTCCGGCCGTCCGCGGGACCGCCGGTCGCGGCATGAACCGGCCCGGGGCGTGCGCACGCCCCC
>NZ_JBFAOO010000157.1:0-17400 GCF_040675265.1 Microbispora sp. NPDC049633 | reverse complement strand
GGGGCGGTCGCGCCGGCCCCGCGGGGGCGGCCGCGCCGCCGCCGGGCGCATCCGGGGGCGGGGCGGCGGGGCGGGGGGCCGGGCAGGCAGCCGCGGCGGCGCCCGGACCCGACCAGGTGCGGTGCGGGCGGTTCCTGCCGCAGATCTGCGAGATGTACCAGAAGGTGGCCGAGACCGGCCGGGCCACCCAGGAGGCGGTCGACCTCCTCCGGCGGTCGAGCCCGGTCTCGGTGCCCGGCAGGATCAGGGTGCCGACGCTGCTGCTCCAGGGCCAGCGCGACTCGCTGTTCCCGCTCTCGCACGCCGACGCCAACGCCCGCGCGATCGCCGCCACCGGCGCTCCGGTCGAGGTCGCCTGGTTCAACGGCGGCCACGACGGCGGCGACGGCGAGGCCGACTGGCTGTCCGGCCGTACGACCGGCTGGTTCGACCGCTACCTGAAGGGGACGGGCTCCCCCGCAGGCGACGGCGGCTCCGCGGCGTTCACCGTGACCAGGGACGGCGGGCGCGACCCGGGCACGCGCCGGCCCGTGCTCCTGCACGCGACCGGGGACCGCTACCCGGGCCTGACGGGCGCGGAGCGGACCACCGTCGCCCTCGACGGCCCTCAGCAGACGATCGCCAACCCGGCGGGCGGGTCGCCCGCGTCGATCTCGGCGGTCCCCGGCCTCGGCGGACTGCTCGGCGGCAACGGCGGCGCGTCGATCGCGCTGGACATGCCCGGCCAGGCGGCCGTCTTCGAGTCCGCCCCGCTGGCCGGGCCCACGCAGGTCACCGGCAGCCCGACCGTCACGATCAAGGTGTACGGCACGGGCGAGGCCACGCTGTTCGCCAAGCTCTACGACGTCTCCGGAGGATCGCTGCCGGTGCTCCCGTCGAGCCTGGTCGCACCGCTGCGGGTCACCGCGAGCGAGGCGGGCACGCCGGTCACCGTGACGCTTCCGGCCATCGACCGGCGTTTCGACGCCGGGCACAGGATGCGGCTGGTGGTGTCCACCACCGACCTCGGGTACGCGACGCCCGCCGCCCCCGCGGTCTACCGGGTCGCGCTGGACGCCCCCGCGCTGGAGCTGCCCGGGGACGCGGCGCTGCGGACGCCCGCCACCGGCCCGGCGTGGTGGACGTGGGCCCTGCCGCTCGCCGCGATCGTGGTCGCCGCCGTGCTCCTGCTGACCGGCAGGACCAGGCGCGGCACGCACACGGGCGACGTCCCCGACGCGGAGTCGGCCGAGGTGCCCCTGGTGATCAGCGGGCTGGGCAAGCGCTACCGCAACGGCGAGAAGGCGGTCGACAGCCTGTCGTTCCGCGTGGAGAAGGGCCAGGTGCTCGGCCTGCTCGGGCCGAACGGCGCGGGCAAGACCACCACGATGCGCATGCTCATGGGTCTCATCCACCCCGACGAGGGCGAAATCCGGATCTTCGGCCACCGCGTGCGCCCGGGCGCTCCGGTCCTGTCGCGACTGGGTTCGTTCGTCGAGGGGCCCGGTTTCCTGCCGCACCTGTCCGGCCGGGCCAACCTGGAGCTGTACTGGCAGGCGACGGGACGACCGCCGCAGGACGCCCACATGGAGGAGGCGCTGGAGATCGCCGGGCTCGGCGCGGCCCTGGAGCGCGCGGTGCGCACCTATTCCCAGGGCATGCGCCAGCGCCTGGCCATCGCGCAGGCCATGCTCGGCCTCCCCGACCTGCTCGTGCTGGACGAGCCGACGAACGGCCTCGACCCGCCGCAGATCGCCGAGATGCGCCGGGTGCTCAGGGCGTACGCCGAGCGGGGGCGCACCGTCATCGTCTCCAGCCACCTGCTCGCCGAGGTCGAGCAGACCTGCAGCCACGTCGTCGTCATGCACCGCGGGCGGCTGGTGTCGGCCGGGCCGGTCGGCGACCTGCTCGGCACCGCGGCGGCCGTCAACGGCGGCGGGCCACGCCTGGAGGACGTGTTCCTCGATCTGATCGGAGAGAGCCGTTGAGCCCGAATCGACCGGCCCCGGACCTGACCGGAGACGTTCCCGCCGGTGGGCGCGCCGCGCCGGTCACCCAGGACGGACCGGACTCGCGCGGGGGCGAGGCGGGGGGCCGGGCGCCCGGCTACGCGCCGGGGCGCACGCTGCCGCTCCGGGTGGAGTTCGTGCGGCAGTTGCGGCGGCGCCGGACCATGGGGATGTTCGCCGTGCTCCTCGCCCTGCCGTGGGTCCTGGTGGTGGCGTTCCAGTTCGGGCCGGCGGGGCGGGGCCAGAGCAGCCTGCGGCTGTCGGACCTCGCCACGGCGGGCGGGCTCAACTTCGCGGCGTTCGCCCTGTCGGTGTCGGCCAACTTCCTGCTGGTCGTCGCCGTGGCCCTGTTCTGCGGCGACACGGTGGCGAGCGAGGCGAACTGGTCGTCGCTGCGCTACCTGCTCGCGGCGCCGGTGCCCCGCGACCGGCTGCTGCGCCAGAAGCTGGTGGTGGCGCTGGCGTACTCGGCCGCCGCGGTGACCGTGCTCCCGCTGATGGCCCTGCTCGCCGGCACGCTGGCCTTCGGATGGAACGACATCACCGTGCCGGGGACCGGCGAGGTGATCCCCGCCGCCGACGTGCTGCCCAAGTTCGCCGTCGTGATCGGGTACGCCCTGGTGAGCCAGCTGGTGGTGGCCTCGGTCGCCTTCCTGTTGTCGGTCGGCACCGACTCCCCGCTCGGCGCGGTCGGCGGGGCGGTCGGCCTGGTGATCGTCAGCACCATCCTGCAGGCGGTCGAGGCGCTGGGCTCGCTGCGCGAGTTCCTGCCCACCTTCTGGAACACCGCGTGGCTCGACGCGCTCGCGCCCGAGCCCGACTACAGCGGCATGGTGAAGGGCGTGGCGGTCTCCGTGACCTACTCGGTGATCCTCGTCGCCCTGGCCTTCCGCCGCTTCCGGCGCCGGGACGTCGTGTCCTGACCGTCCGTACGGCCGTGGGCGGCGCCCGCCGTGCCGGTTGACCGGTAGGCCGCATGGTGGCGGAATGGAGGCTGGCGGCGCAGACGGGACCGGCGCGGCCGGGCGACAGTGATGTATGCCGGTGCGCGAGCCAAGGCGTCGCCACCGGCCCGCCCTCTCCCAGGACCGGGGGCCGGCCGAGGAGGCCGGGCGGGAGCCGGGTGTCGACGCCGAGTGGCTCTCCCGGGCCCTGGCCGGCGCTGCGGCAGCTGAAGGCTCACCGCGTCCGCCTCGATCACCTGCTCGAGGCGCAGCGCCAGTTCGCCTCCGACGCCTCGCACGAGCTGCTCACGCCGATAGCGGCACTGCGGCTGCAGTTGGAGGAGGCCCGGCTGCACCCCGACACTGCGCGCAGGCCGCGTGAGCCGGGTGGCCGCGGCCTATTCCCAGTGAGGGGGACGTTCCTCGAGCAGGCGGGAGACATTGGAGTCGGAGCGCCATTCGCCCCACCCCAGGTCGGTGTCGTCGCTCGTCTGGTCAGGCAGCACCGGCAGCCCCTCGTCGAAGAGGTCCACCGGACGCATGTCATCCGGATGCTGCGCACTCACGCGCCCAATGCTACTGGCATCGCCGCGTCCCGTGGAGCCGGTGCGGCCACCGGGGCGGCGCGCCGGGCCCCCTTCCCGGAAGGGGAGATTCGCCCGTCTCGCCGCCGGGCAAAGGTCACGCCCGTACCACCAGACAGCCAACCACACCCAAAGGTACGATGCGGGAGCAGGGAGCACGCCGGACGAACCCCCCGTGAGGCGGCATGGCAACGCCAGCAGGATGGCGGCAAGAGGGCAACCTGCCCGTGGAGCTGACCAGCTTCGTCGGGCGGACGCGACTGCTCGCGTCGCTCAGGCAGAGACTGCAGGAGCACCGGCTGGTCACCGTCACGGGCATCGGCGGGGTCGGCAAGTCCCGCACGGCGCTGCGTCTCGCCCACCAGGTGCGGCGGCAGTTCCGGGACGGCGTCTGGTACGTCGACCTGGCCCGGCTGCAGGACCCGGCGATGGTGTACCACACGATCACCGCCGCGCTCGGCATCGCCGACCAGTCGCCGCGCGAGGGCTCCGACACCCTCACCGAGTGGCTCGCCGACAGGGAACTCCTGCTCATCCTGGACACCTGCGAGCACCTGGTCGACGCGTGCGCCCGGCTCACGCAGGACCTGCTCGACACGGCGCCGCACCTGCGCATCCTCGCGACGAGCCGGCGGTCGCTGAACGCGCCGGGCGAGTACACGGCCGCCGTGCCACCGCTGTCGGTGCCCGGCGACAACCCCTCGGAGAGCCCGTTCACCAACGAGGCCGTCGAACTGTTCGGCACGCGGGCCTCCGCCGTCGTGCCCGACTTCGTGGTGGACGAGGACAACGTCACGGCCGTCGCCGAGCTGTGCCGCCGCCTCGACGGGATCCCCCTGGCCATCGAGCTGGCCGCCGTCCGCCTGCGCACGCTGTCGGTCGAGCAGATCCTCGCCCTGCTCGCCGACCGGTTCAGCCTGCTCGCCGGGGCCAGCCGTACGGCGCTGCCGCGGCACCAGACGCTCCGCGCGGCGATCGGCTGGAGCCACGAGCTGTGCGAGCCGGCCGAGCGGCTGCTGTGGGCGCGGCTGTCGGTGTTCGCCGGCGACTTCGAGCTGGACGGGGCCCGGCATGTCTGCGCCGGCGACGCCCTGCCCTCCGAGCGGATCCTCGACGTGATCGGCGGCCTGGTCGACAAGTCGGTCCTGCTGAGCTTCCCCACCCCGGCGGGCCAGCGCTACCGGCTGATCGACACGCTGCGGCAGTATGGCGGCGAGTGGCTGGACAAGCTCGGCGAGACGCAGGACCTGCGGCGCCGTCACCGCGACTACTACCTCCAGCTCGCCGAGCGCAGCGAGCACTCGTGGTCGGGCCCGCGCCAGGTCCACTGGTACACGCGGATGCGCCAGGAGCACGACAACATCCGCGTCGCGCTCGACTACTGCCTGTCGACCCCGGGCGAGGAGCGCGTCGGCCTCGAACTGCTGTCGGCCCTGTGGTTCCTGTGGGTCGCCTGCGGTTTCGCCCGCGAGGGCGTGGTCTACCTGGACCGCGCGCTCAAGGCCAGCCCCTTGCCGAGCAAGGAGCGCTGCAAGGCCCTGTGGGTGCTGGCCTACATCCGCAGCGCCCAGGGCGACATGGCGGGCGCGCTCGCCGCGGCCGAGCAGTGCAGCACCGACGCGGTACGCGTGGGCGACTCGGGCGCGGTGCTGCTCGCGACCAAGATGCAGGGCACCGCGGCCATGCTGCAGGGCGACGCGAAGAAGGCCACCGCGCTGCTCGGCGTCGCGATCGAGTTCCACCGCGGCGGCCGTGAGCTGAATCCGGGTCTGCTGCCGGCGATCGTCGAGCTGTCCATGGTGCTGCTCGCGCAGGGCGATTTCACGGAGGCGGAGACGCTGCTGGTCGACTGCCTGCAGGTCTGCCAGGAACGCGGTGAGCTGTGGCTTCGCTCCTACGCCTGGTACGTCTCCTCCCTGGTCCACCGGGCCACCGGCCGGCGCGACGAGGCGCTGGTGGCCTGCAAGGAGTCGCTGCGCATCAAGAGGCACTTCCACGACGTGCTCGGCATCGTCCTGTGCGTGGACAACCTCGCCACGCTGAGCCTGGAGGCCGGCGACCCGGAGCGGACCGCGGTCCTTCTCGGGGCGGCACAGGCCAACTGGCGGACCTTCGGGCTGCCGCAGTTCGGGTCGCCGTTCTTCACGACCGAGCACGAGCAGTGCGTCAAGGAGTGCAAGAAGCTGATCGGCGACGCCGCCTACGAGGAGGCGTACACCGTCGGGACCCGGTACAGCCTGGGCGACCTCGTCGAGTACGCGCTGGACGACCTCGACGGCTTCGACCTCGACTGACCGGGCCCCGGAGCACCGGCAGAGATCACGGCAGAGAACCCGCGGAGATCACTGCCACGCGCCGACGTACCGTGAGCTGGTCAGCGAGTAGTCCACGCTGCCGCTGATCCAGTACTTCAGGCCGTTCACGTACGCGTCGACCGCGGGCGAGCCGAGCGCCTCGGTCGCGGGGGTGAGCGCCGCCATCGCGGCCA
The DNA here is from genome assembly GCF_040675265.1 of Microbispora sp. NPDC049633. Taxonomy (NCBI): domain Bacteria; kingdom Bacillati; phylum Actinomycetota; class Actinomycetes; order Streptosporangiales; family Streptosporangiaceae; genus Microbispora; species Microbispora sp. NPDC049633. The sequence continues at coordinate 11,396 of NZ_JBFAOO010000157.1, read as the reverse complement.
CCGCCTCGTCGCGCATCGCGCCGATGCGGTCCATCGCCTCCTGGACCGTGCAGCCGGTGTGCCCGACGAGCACGCTGACGAGGTTGTTGCGGATGTTCGCCTCACTCCGCTCCTTGGCGTACGAGATGAGGTCGTTGTCCCAGACGACCACGTCGTTGGCGTGCTCGGTCATCTCGTGCACGACCGGGTGACGCCACTCGTCCACGGTGAGGCGGACCTCGGCGGCCACGTCGATCAGGGCGAAGACGGTCAGCATCGCGCCGGTCCTGCGGCGCATGAAGATGTAGTCGTCGATCGTGGGGACGACATCGTCCTCCCGGTTGGCGGCCTCCCACACCTGCGCGAACAGGTAGTCCTTGGTCATCGCGCACCAGCGGTCGAGCTGGTCGGCGGTGGCGTGGGCGGCGATCCTGGTCCTGATGTCGAGCAGCGCCCGGGCGAAGACGTTGTCGACCGGTTCCGCGTGCTCCTCGACGACGCCGTAGAGCTGAGGCAGGGCCCGGGCGATCTCGGCCGCCCGCCGGTCCGACTCGCAGTAGGCGTCGTCGAACGCGAACAGCCACACGCACCAGTCGGTGACGAGCTGGCACAGCTCCCGGGAGGCGTACGGGTAGGTCCGGGCGCCGAGCCATCCGTAGTGGGCGAGCCGGAAACGCTCGAGCTGGTCGTCATCGGCGATCATGCCGGAGGCGGCCAGCCAGGCCAGCGTGTCCCGGTTCACCTCGTCGACGTGCGGATTCACCGCACTCGGGAAGGGGCAGGTGAGGGAGGGAAGGCGGAGGGGGCGCCCGTTGAGGGAATCCGCTTTCGCAGTAGCCATCCGACAAGCATGGTCCTAGTGGTTGAACGACGCTAGACCTCCCCCAATTACGGACACACCAGTCAGCCCGGTCGGCTCGGCGAGTTCAGCCCTCCAGGAGCGTGACGATCTCCGCGTCCCCGAACATGCGTGCGGCGTCGACGGCCGACGGGGTCCCGGCGTAGCGGTCGGCACCCAGCTCCAGCAACGCCCGCACCACCTCGGGCTCCTTCTTGAACACCGCCCCGGCGAGCGGCGTCTGCCCGCGGTCGTTGGCGAGATCCGGGTCCGCGCCCCGCTCGCCCAGGGCGCGCACCGTGGCGGCGTGCCCGTGATAGGCCGCCAGCATCAGCAGGGTGTCGCCCTTCTGGTTGCGCAGGTTCACCGGCACGCCCGCGTCGACGTAGGCGCACAGCGCCTCGGTCCGACCCGACCTCGCGAGGTCGAAAAGCCTGGTGGCGAACTCCTCCAGGTCCGGGTCCGGCTCCATGTTCCCCATAGTCCAACGGTAAGGTCGCCGCTACCGCCCCTGTAGCGAGCACGGTGCCGGACACGGTGCTGAGCACGGAATTGACCGGGGGTCCCGTAGGTTCAGTAGGTAAAGACTTCGTGAGAAAGGCTGGGACACGTGTCCGACCCCACGGATCTCTATCGGCTCGACGGGGACCTGCCCGAGCTGACCGATCCGGTGCTGCTCTACCACTTCGAGGGGTTCGTCGACGCCGGCTCCGCCGGGCGGCTGGCCCTGGGGCACCTCCTCGCCGAACTGGAGCACCGGGTCATCGCGACCTTCGACGTGGACCGGCTGATCGACTACCGGTCACGCCGCCCGCCGATGACCTTCGACACCGATCACTGGAGTGACTACGACACTCCCGAGCTGGCCGTCTACCTGACCAAGGACGTCACCGGCACGCCGTTCCTCATCATGAGCGGCCCGGAGCCGGACCGGGAGTGGGAGCTGTTCACCGAGGCCGTCGGCATGCTGGTGACCCGGCTCAACGCCGGCAGGCTGGTGACCGTGCACGGGATCCCGATGGGCGTCCCGCACACCAGGCCCCTCGGCCTGACGGCCCACGCCACGCGTCCCGACCTCGTCCACGGGCAGACCAGCCCCTTCGGCAAGGTCCGCGTGCCGGGGAGCCTCGCCGCGCTCATCGAGTTCCGGCTCGGGGCCAAGGGCCACGACGCGCTCGGCTACGCGATCCACGTGCCCCACTACCTCGCCCAGGCGGAGTATCCGCAGGCCGCGGTGACCGCGCTGGAGGCCGTCACCCGGGGCACCGGACTGGTGTTCCCCATGGACACCCTCAGGGACGCGGCCGACAAGACCAACGTCGAGATCGAGGAGCAGATCGCGGCGTCCGAGGAGCTGGCCGGCGCGATCCGCGGCCTGGAGCAGCAGTACGACGCGTTCCAGTCGGGCGCCGAGCGGGAGAGCCTGCTGGCCGAGGAGACGCAGATGCCCACCGGTGACGAGCTCGCCGCCCAGTTCGAGGCGTTCCTCGCCGAGCGGGACGACCGCGACGGCTGAGCGCCGGGGAACCGCGACGGCGGCGCCCTTCCCGATCGACGCCTGAATGCCCGATCGACGCCTGAGCAATAATCCGCACGAAAAGGACCACCCTCCCTCCATGTCGCTCTCCGACGCCCCTGCCATCCGTGTCGGGCTGGCCGGTTTCGGTCCGGCCGGATCCTTCTTCCACGCGCCGTTGATCGCCGCCACGCCGGGACTGCGCCTGACCGCCGTCGTCACCCGCGACCCGGCGAGAGCCGAGCTCGTCCGCGCCGGCTATCCCGGCGTGGACGTCGTTCCGGACGCGGAGGCCCTGTGGGACCGCTGCGATCTCGTGGTGATCGCGACGCCGAACCGCACCCACGTGCCCCTGGCGGCCGAGGCGCTCAAGGCCGGACTCCCCGTGGTCGTCGACAAGCCGCTGGCCGGCACCGCCGCCGAGGCCCGCGACCTCGTACGGCTCGCGCGCGACCGCGGGCTGATGCTGACGGTCTTCCAGAACAGGCGCTGGGACGGCGACTTCCTGACGCTGCGCCGGTTGCTGCCCGAGCTGGGCGAGGTCCACCGGTTCGAGTCGCGGTTCGAGCGGTGGCGGCCGGTGCCCAAGGGCGGCTGGCGCGAGTCGGGCGGCCCCGAGGAGATCGGCGGCACCCTCTACGACCTCGGCAGCCACCTGGTGGACCAGGCGCTGCGGCTGTTCGGGCCGGTCTCCCACGTGTACGCGGAGACCGACGTCAGGCGGACCGGGGTGCGCAACGACGACGACGCGTTCCTCGCGCTGACCCACCGGAACGGGACCCGGTCCCACCTGTGGATGAGCGCGGTCGCCGCGAACCTCGGCCCGAGGTTCCGGGTGCTCGGCTCCCGCGCGTCGTACGTCAAGTGGGGACTGGACCCGCAGGAGGAGCGCCTGCGCGCGGGCGGGCGCCCGGGCGGGGGTTCCGGCGAGGAGCCGGGCTGGGGCGCCGAGCCCTCCGAGCGCTGGGGCACGCTCGGGGTGGAGGGCGACGCCCGCCCGGTCCGCACCGAACCCGGGGCGTACCAGCGGTTCTACGAGGGCGTCGTGGCCTGTCTGCGGGACGGCGCGGCGCCCCCGGTCGAGCCGGACGACGCCGCCGAGATTATCGCCGTCCTCGAGGCCGCGGTCCTGTCGGCCACCCGCGGCCAGGTGGTGGCCCTCCCCGAGCGCACGGGGTAGCCACCGAGGATTCCGGGGCCGACGGCCGCTGTCACTGCGGAACCCCCGGGGCGGTGGAGACCTCCGGGGCGGTGGAGACCTCCGGGGCGGTGGCGAGCCTGCGGGCGACTCGCCCTCGCCCTCGCCGGGCGCGTCGCCCGCCTCCAGCGCCTGCCACAGCAGCAGCCGATCAGCGTACGTCACCGGCCAGGTCATCACGGTCGACGGCGGAGGGACCCTCGCCTGACCTGGGCCCGTCCACGTCGACGACGTCAGTCGCGGAGGCGGCCGCGCAGGGCCTCGGTGTCGGCGTCGGTCCAGCCGTGGGTGTGCAGCCAGCCGAGGGCGCCGCCGAACCGGGCGTCCAGCGTCGTCAGGAACTGGTCCATGTACTCGGGCCGCGGAAGGTGGCTGTCGGCCGGCTTCGCGTCGAGGTCCGCACGGTAGGTGCGGCTGGCGCGCAGCCGGGCGAGGATGCCCTCCAGTCGTTCGCCGGTGGCGACGTAGTCCTCGATGATCGCCTCCCGCGTGACGCCGGCCACGGCGAGCGCCAGGGCGCAGACCACGCCGGTGCGGTCCTTGCCCGCCGCGCAGTGCACCACGGCCATGCCGTCGTCACGGGCGAGCACCCGCAGGGCCGACACCACGGAGTCGGGCCGGTCGCGCAGGTAGCCGTAGTAGTAGCCGGTCACACGGAGCTCGGCCAGGTCCTTCTCGTCGCGCTCCCCCTGCCAGGGCAGCGCCCTGTCGTCGACGGTGTCGGCCTCGACGTCGGTGAGGCGCCCGCCCTCCGCGAACAGGCTGTGGTGGTGGATGCCCACCTCCGGCAGCAGGGTCAGCGGTCCGGGCCCCTCCAGGCGTACCTCGGTCTCCGACCGCAGGTCGACCACGTGCCGCAGCTTGAGGTCGCTTACGAGCAGCGCGACGTCTTCCTCGGTCAGGCCCTGCAGGTTGTCGGACCGCAGGATCCGGCCGGACACCGTGGTCCCGCCGTCCTCGGTCGGCAGGCCCCCGAGGTCGCGTACGTTAGCGGCGCCTCGCAGAACAATCCAACGCTCGTTTGCATTCATCGTGCCGAGCCTATCCGTCCCTCTATGACGGAAAGATGAGTGCAGGGTGAAGCCACGCACCCGCTGTCGTATCGATCCCGTTGCTCCTGGCGCCGACCGGCGGACGCCGCGGGGAAGGGCCCGGCGGCGGCTCAGCGCCCGATCCCCCCGGTGAGGGGACGGATCACCTTCCCCACCATGCTGTTCGTCGGAACATAGCCGAAATGGCGGGAGTCCACGCTTTCATCGGGGTTGTCGCCGAGGAGGACCAGGCACCCCGCCGGGACCAGGGTCTCCCCCGCCCGCCGGGGCACCGCGTCGGGGACCGGATCCCCGGGGACGGCGGCGACCCGCTTGACGATCCGGCTGACGGTGTCCTCGGCGCCCGGGGGCCACGCGGACCGGCCGCCCGTGTCGGCCAGGCGGAGCCGCGGTTCGCGGTGCTCCTCCCAGGAGGTCTCCCCCGGCTGCCGGGCGATCTCCCCCGGTGGGAGCGCCGGTCCGTTGTCCGGGACGACCGCGATGTCGGCCACCACGATGTCCCCCGGGCGCACCCGGTTGCCGGGCACGCGCCGCACCAGCACCTTGTCACCGGGCCGGTAGGTGGGGTGCATGCTGGTGCCCAGGACGTCCGCCGCCAGCAGGCTCCTGCGCGCCCAGACCGTCGCGGCGGCGACGGCCGCGAGCGGCACGAGGACCAGGAGGAGCGGACCGGTCACCGCGAGGCCCGCTCGGGAAGGGCGTCCAGGTAACCCTCGGCCTGCATGGAGAACAGGCTCGCGTAGACGCCGCGCAACGCCATCAGCTCCTCATGGGTGCCTCGCTCGGCCACGACCCCCTCGTCGAGCACGACCAGCAGGTCGGCGTCGCGCACCGTGTTGAGCCGGTGCGAGATGAGCACGTTGGTGCGGCCCGTCCGGAACTGCCGCAGCTTGTGGTGGATCTCGTACTCGGCCTCGGCGTCCAGACCGGAGCTGGGCTCGTCCAGGATCATCAGGTCGCGCCCGGACCGCAGGTGCGCGCGGGCCAGCGCCAGGCGTTGCCACTGGCCTCCGGACAGGACCACGCCGGCACCGTCGTCGGCGCCGTTGACGTCGTCCCCCTGGAAGAACAGCCGGGACAGCAGGGTGTCGTAGGAGCGGGGCAGCCGCTCGACGAACGTGTGCGCCCCGGCCCGCTCGGCGGCGGCGGCGATGCGGTCGCGGTCGGTCACGTACGCCAGGTCGCCCAGGCCGATGTTCTCCGCGGCGGTCAGGTCGTACTCCATGTAGTCCTGGAAGACCGCGCCGATGCGGGCGCGCAGCTCGGCGGGATCGAGGTCGCGCAGGTCCACGCCGTTCCACAGTACGGCGCCGCGCTCGGGATCGTACATCCGGCACAGCAGCTTGATCAGAGTGCTCTTGCCGGCGCCGTTGCGGCCGATCAGCCCCACGGTCCGTCCGTTCGGGATGGTGAGGTTCAGGCCGCGCAGCACCCAGGGGTGGTCGGGAGAGTAGCGGAACCACACGTCCTTGAAGACGATGCCCTGCTCCAGCGGAGTGATGGCCGCGGGCGGGGAGGCGACGGGCAGGTCGGGCCCGGCGGCGACGACCTGGAGGTAGTGGTCGAACAGGATCAACTGCTGGTGGAAACCGGCGATGGTGTGCACCAGCGACGTGGCCGCGCTCTGCACGCCGCCGACCGAGGCCACCAGTAAAGAGATGTCACCGATGCTGATGTCGCCGCCGGCTGCGGCCAGCACCGACCAGAACAGCGTCCCGCTCGCCACCGCGGTGCCCAGCAGGCCGATCAGCGCCTGGGCGCTGATCTGGCGCAGGTCCATCCGCCGGTTCTCGACGTTGGACCTGCGCCGCTGGGTCGTCATGCGCTCGCGCAGGTAGGCGCCGATGCCGAACAGCCGGATCTCCTTGGCGGCCTGGGTGCTGGTGAGCAGGTCGCGGAAGAACATCTCCCGGCGTTCGATCGGGCTCAACCGCCACGACAGGTTCGCCCGGCTGCGGGCCAGCCACAACTCGGTGGCCAGCACCGGGACGGCCGAGGCCAGGATCACCACCGGCATCCAGGGGGAGATGACCAGCAGCGAGCCGAGGAAGCCCAGGCCGGTGACTACGGAGCTGACCGTCGACAGGATGGCCGAGACCAGTACGCCGGGGGTGGTGCCGCCGTGCTGCATGGCCATCTGGATCCGGTTGAGGAAGACCGGGTCCTCGAACCTGGCCATCCCCACGAACCGCTCGGTCGCCGTGAACAGGCGTTCCTGGGCCAGGAGTCCGACGCGGCGTTCGGTCTCGCGGGAGGCGTACTGGGTGAGATTCGGGATCAGACCGGTCACCAGGCCGGCAGCGGCGAGTCCGACGGCTTTGCCGAGCACCGCGCCGGGCCCGGCTCCGGCGATGATGTCGTCCAGCACCAGTTTGGTCAGCCACGCCGTCACCACCGGCATCGGCGCGGTCAGCAGGGTGAGCGCGACGAACACCATGGTGAACCACGGGCTGGCGCGCCAGGTCAGCCGCAGCGCTTCGACGATTCCGCGCATCGATCAGACCTTTTCCAGGGCGATCGCCACGTCCTGGATCAGCGTGCCCGAGGCGCGCACCACACCGCCGGGCTCGATGATCCCCAGCGCCGGGTATGCCTTGGCCCCCAGCGACGTGCAGAGCGGACCGCCGTAGGTGTCCTCCACCACCACGGTGGCGACCGGCTTCAGCAGCTCGGCCTTCTCCTCGGTGCCTTCGGCGCCGATCACCAGGGCCAGGACGCGCTCCCGCCCTCCGGGGAAGGCCTCGGCGAACCGGAGGAACTCGGGAAACCGATCCTCACACGCGGAGCAGCCGATCGAGAACGCCGCCACGAGCGTGGAGGTCTCATCGAAGAACGTCTCATCGACCGGCGCGCCGTCCACGGTGGTGGTGCTGAACGCGCTCGTCCGCTCCCCCGCCACCCGCATCACCGGCGGGAAGTGATCTCCCTGCATGAACCCGGAGGGGTTCGCCAACAGCTCGTTCTGGGTCCGCAACCGCCGGGCCATGCCCAGGGTGAGGACGGTGTTAAGGACGCACAGCACGCCGACGACGACGACGAGCACCGCCACGATGTTCAACACGACAACCCCCAGATTCAACGGTCATGTCGCCGCTCTCGGCGACGGATCAGGCAAACGGCTGGAACAGTTCGGCGATGTCCTCGGTGAGCAGCACCAGGCCGGCTCCCAGCAGGCCGGCGACCGTCGCCGTGAAGACACCGATCGGCTCCAGGGTCAGCGAGGCGGTGCTGAAGGCGAGTACCGCCCCGGCCGACGAGGCGGCCAGCAGCACGCCGTTCCGGATGAGCTGAGCCGGTCCCACCGGCGTGGACGAGGTGCCGAAGCAGTTGCAGGCCACCCGCCGCCGAGAGCGCACCGCCATCGTGATGGCGGTCGTGAACGCGGCCAGCAGCACCATCGCGATCACGAACCCGACGCCGACCGTCGCCGGAACGGCGAGCAGGAGGGCCGCGGTGAGCTCACCGGCGATGACCGCGGGCGGCACGAGTGCCCGCGGGATCACCGGCACCTTGGGCGTCAGTTCCCCTGCGGCGATGCGGAAGGAGGTGTACGCGCTGCGACTGCGCACCTTGCTCACCGCCGACGCCACGAAGACCGCGCCGATCAGAAGACGGCAGCAGACCAGGACATACTCCATGAAAACCCCCAATCCCGATAAGGGTGCCGCGACCTTTCGGTCAATCTAGAAACCTCGCGCATGGAAACGGCATGGCCGGAGACCATGACCGATCGCCTATGGGACAGTCACCCCTCGTGTCCGGCGGCTGCGCCCGAAACGCCGGGAACCCGGACCCGCCCTCTTGATCACGGAGATCGACGGAATGCGCGGGAAACGAGGAAGGCGCCGTGACCGTTTCAACGGTCACGGCGCCCTCTGCGCGTCGGAAGGCTACCGAACCCGGTCAGCCCCGGACCGTCAGGTCATCCGGCCGGCTCCTCAACCGATCAGTACGGCGCGCGCCCGGAGGCGTCCGGCACGCACCGACCGGACCAGGAGACGGACAGTTCTGCGGCAGTCACCCTGCGGAACACCGTGTGACCCGGCCTGCCCGACGGGAACCGGCCCCCGGACGGAATCGACCGGGGCGGACCCGATCAGGGGCAGGTGTTGTACGGTCCGGGCACGCACGGGCACGGGTACCAGGGAGTGAAGTCTCCGTACTGGTTGTATCCACCGCAGACCGACGTGCCACACGGCCGGGTCTCCAGCAGGGTCACCGTGCTACCGCACTTCCTGAACTTCTTCATGCTGCTCGACGTGGCGTAGGGGAGGCTGCTGTTGGTGTAGCACGGCTCCACCGTCCAGTACTCGGTGCACGGCGCCGCCCCAGCCTGCGTGGCGGGCACCAGGCGCTCCAGCAGTCGGTCGGCGAGCGACCGAACAGTTCCGATCATCACGTGGCCTTCTCTCTTCCGGCGGCCCCTCACGGGAGCCGAAGTGCTGCGACACGGCCAACGTAGGGATCATGTGCATGGAACCGGCATGGTGCGAGAACATGACCAGAGCACCCTGGCCGATGTCACTTGACGGTCAAGTTCACACCCAGTGGGCGGCAAAGAGCCGTAATGTATGGCGTCGCGGGCGCTTCTCGATCATCGGATCCGGTGCGACGATCGGGAGCGCCGCCGCCACGGACCCCGCACCAGGCAGCGACACCCCACATGGAGGACCCGGATGGCACGGCCGGCTCACCGGTTGACCATGGCCGCTCTCGCCCTCGCCGTCAGCGGCACGACCATGGCGCTTGCCACGGCGCCCGTCCAGGCGGAGTCCTCCACGTCCGCGACCGCCCTGCGGCACCCCGCGTCCTCCGCCGCGCCGAAGCCCGCGGCGGCCGGCGGGCACCGGAAGGCCGCGCCGGGGCCGGGCGGCGAGGCGCCCGTACGGCGGCGCCTGGTCGGCGCGTGGACCACCTCGACCGACCGGGTCCCGGCGGCACTCGGCGGACAGACCGTGCGGATGGTCGTGCGTGCCAGCATCGGCGGCAGCGGCATGCGCCTGCGCCTGTCCAACCTCTTCGGCGCGGCCCCGGTGACGTTCGCGAACGTCCACGTGGGCGTCCAGGCGTACGGCGCGGAGATCCTCACAGGCACCAACCGGCCGGTGACCTTCCGCGGGCGCGCCTCGGTGAAGGTGGCGCCGGGCCAGGCCGTCTGGAGCGACCCGATCCCGGGCCGCGTCGCCGGCGGCTCCGCCGTCGTCGTCAGCCTCCACCTCCCCGGCACGGTCAACGGAGTCACCGGGCACGAACGCGCCTACAGCACCACGTATCTGTCCGACCCGGGTGACCACGCGGCCGAGGAGAGCGGCGAGGGCTTCACCTACACCAGCACGCAGTGGTACTTCCTCGACCGCCTCGCGGTGGAGGCGGGCGCGGCCACGGTCGGTTCCGTGGTCGCGTTCGGCGACTCGATCACCGACGGCGCCGGCCAGGCCGTCGACGCCAACCGCCGGTGGACCGATTATCTGCGGCAGCGGCTGGCCCGCGAGGCGTCGTCGCGGCGGCTGGGGGTGCTCAACGCCGGCATCTCCGGAAACCGGCTGCTGCGGCCCAACGTCGGCCCGAGCGGCGTCACCCGGTTCTACCGCGACGCGCTGTCCCAGCCGGGGGTGCGCACGGTGGTGGTCTACGAGGGGATCAACGACATCGCCCGGGGTGAGTACACCTCGATCAAGCCGATCGTGTACGGGTACAAGCGGCTGATCCGCGAGGCGCATGCCCGCAAGGTCAAGGTGCTGGGCGCCACGCTCACCCCCTTCTACGGCTGGAGCACCTGGACTCCGGAGCGCGAGGAGGTCAGGCAGCGGCTGAACGCCTGGATCCGCACGAGCAAGGCGTTCGACGGCGTCCTCGACTTCGACCGGGCCGTGCGCGACCCCGAGTTCCCCGAGCAGCTGGCCCTGTCGTACGACTCGGGTGATCATCTGCACCTGAGCGACGCCGGGCGGCGTGCGCTCGCCGACGCGGTGAACCTGCGCCTCCTGTAGATTTCGGACCGGCCGCGGGATCGCTACGGTGTGACCCATGGTCGCCCCCCTTGAGCCAGACGACCCGCGAACGCTCGGCGGGTTCCGTATCAGCGGACGGCTCGGCGAGGGCGGCCAAGGCGTCGTCTACCTGGGCCACGCGCCCGACGGCGCACCGGTCGCGGTGAAGGTGCTCAAGACCGGGCTCGATCCCGTCGTCCGGGCCCGGCTGTCGCGTGAACTCGACGCCCTGCGCGGCGTCGCGCCCTTCTGCACCGCCCGGGTGATCACGGCGATGGTGGACGGGCGCGAGCCTTACGTCGTGAGCGAGTTCGTCGACGGCCCCTCGCTCCAGCAGCGGGTGAGCGCGTCGGGGCCGCTGCGCGGAGGCGAGCTGGAACGGCTCGCGGTGGGAACGGCGACCGCGCTGGCGGCGATCCACGGCGCGGGCATCGTGCACCGCGACTTCAAACCGGGCAACGTGCTGCTGGGGCCGGACGGTCCCCGCGTGGTCGACTTCGGCATCGCCCGCCAGGGCGAGAGCGAGACGATCACCGCGGGCCCGGTGGGCACCCCGGCCTACCTGGCGCCCGAGCACATCGCGGGTCGTCCGGCCACCCCCGCCTCCGACGTGTTCGCGTGGGGGGCGACGATCGTCTTCGCCGCGACCGGCCGGGCGGCGTTCGGCGCCGACAACGTCGCCGCCGTGCTGCACCGGATCATGACGACCTTCCCGGACCTGACGCCGCTGCCCCCGCCCCTGCGCGCGCTGGTCGGCCGCTGTCTCGCCAAGGACCCCGCCGCCCGCCCGGCCGCCCGCGACCTGCTGCTCGAACTGGTCGGC
>NZ_JBFAOO010000156.1:0-17410 GCF_040675265.1 Microbispora sp. NPDC049633 | reverse complement strand
AGGAGCTGGAGCACGAACTGGGGATCGGATCATGACCGAGGAAGTCAACCACGTCCGCGGATCTGCGGCGACCCGACCGTACGGGACGCCTGGGCCAGACCGGGCAGAACGCCCCCGAGCTCGGCGATCAGCCGGGAGTAGGTCACGCCCGCGCCCACCCGGATCTCGACACCCTCCCGCGACCACTCCCGGAGCTCGGGGATCGGCGTGAGGTCGAGCAGGGCGGCCGGGCGGCCCTTGTCGAGGTTGATCTCCACCATGACGTCGGTGCCGCCCTGGAGCGGCGTGGCCTCGGGCCGCTCGGCCTTCATCGCCAGGGCCTCCGCCCAGGTCCGCGGTCGCAGGAAGTCCATCGGCTACTCCCAGGCCGGGCCGGCGACGGGCGCGTCCTCGCGCAGGACCGTGCCCTCGATCAGCCCGTACGGCCGGTCGGCGGCGAAGAAGACCTCGCCGTCGTTGTCCAGGCCGAAGGGCGCGAGGTCCACCAGGAAGTGGTGCTTGTTCGGCAGCGACAGCCGCACCTCGCAGACCCCCGGGCACTCGGCCAGCACCCGGGTGCCCATCGCGTACAGCGTCTGCTGCAGGGACAGGCTGTAGGTGTCGGCGAATGCCGTGAGCAGAGCGGCCCGGGCGTTCTCATACGTCTTGTCCCAGTCGTGGGAACAGTCCCGGGAGACGTCCGTGTGCCGCCACGCGACGTCCACGGCGGTGGCGAGGACGCGGTCGCGGGTCTCCGGCAGCGTCGTGTACTCGTCCTTGGCGAAGCCCCAGAACTCCGAGTTGGTCGTGTTCAGCACGACGAGGTCGCGCAGCCCGGAGACCACCCACGACCGCGTGCCGTCGTGGTGGGCCACGCAGGTGCGGACCTCACGGCCGGAACGGACGAAGGAGTGCCCGAACGCGCCGTTGCGCTCCCAGGCGTGCTCCTCGATCGCGACCCTCGCGTGGTGGATCGCGGGCCGGGAGTCCGTGAAGTGGCGCGCCAGCAGCAGCGCGAAGTCCTCGATCGCTCCGACGCCGTGCTTCTTGGCGAACGCGAAGACCGTGTTCTTCTGCGTGTCGGTGGGCAGGACGGCGGAGTTGTCCCCGCTCAGGTGGACCTCGGTCATGTCGCCCGACAGCGCCGTGCCGACCGTGAGGTCCTTGATCCGGTGGGCGTCGCCGTGCCGGGTCACCCGCACGACCCTCGTCTCGGCCTTGCCGTACCTGTTGGGCCCCAGAACGGCCACGCTAGCTCCCCCGGTAGGTCGAGTAGGCGAACGGGCTCAGCAGCAGCGGCACGTGGTGGTGCTCGCCGGCCTCCCTGATGGCGAACACGACGCTCACCTCGGGAAAGAACGCCTCGTCCCCCAGGTAGGCGCCGGTGTCGAACACGAGCCGGTAGGTCCCCGGGCGGGGGTCCCCGGCCGGATCCCACTCCCGGCCCAGCGGGGTCCACTCCCGGATGCGGCCGTCGCCGTCGGTGCGGCCCTCCGCCACCGGCACGAAGCCGTGCGCGGCACGCCGCGACAGCCGTACGGACACGTCCTTGGCCGGCCGCCCGGCGGCGGTGTCGAGCACGTGGGTCGAAAGGCTCACCGGCCCTCCCAGAGCTTGGCCAGCCGCAGATCGACGATCTTCGCCAGCTCCTCGCGGACGACCTTCCGTTCGGTCTCCTCGTCGTGGCCGAGCCGCTCGTGCAGCAGCGCCAGCATCTCGCCGGCGGTCCGTCCGGCCGCGCAGACCAGGTAGACGTGGCCGTAGCGGCTCTCGTAGGCGGCGTTGCCCTCGCGGAGCGCGCCGAGCACATCCCGCCCGGCGTCCGCGGTCCCGGCCTGCTCGGCGCGCGACCACGCGGCCTCGCGTCCCGCGCCGCCGGGGCGCTCGCCGATGCGCGGATGCGCCGCCAGCGCCTCCAGCACGTCGTCCCAGTCCAGTGCCGCGACGGCCGACTCGCTCGCGCGGCGGAGCCCGTCGAGATCCTCGTACGGCCCGCGCGCGGCGACCTCCGCCACCCAGGTGGCGCAGGAGCAGCAGGACCGCAGGTCCTCCCGGCTGAGTTCGCGCATGCCCGTCAGTCAACCGCCGGGCCGCGGCGGGATCCAGCGGCGCGAAGTCCGAACCGCGCGCCCTGCTCCGGGGGCCGCTTTGTACGTTGTGACAAAGGGGGCGGCACTAGCCTGGAGGTCATCATGACTCCTTCCAATCTCATCGGCGGACACGTCTTCGTCGCCGGCGGCCTGGCCAAGGGCGGGCTGAAGTACGCGGCGGACATCGGCGCGGAGATGATCCAGGTCTTCGTCACCAACCCGCGCGGCTGGGCGCTCAGCGAGGGGAACCCCGCCGAGGACGCCAAGCTGCGCGAGTCGGGGGTTCCGGTCTTCCTGCACGCCGCGTATCTCGTGAACTGCGGGTCGCCGACCCCGGAGACCCTGGACAACTCGATCGCGGTCATCCGTCACACTCTGCGCAGGGGCGTCGAGACCGGCGCGCTCGGTGTGGTCGTCCACACCGGCTCGGCCGTGAGCCAGTCGCGCGAGGCGGCGATGCGCCAGATCCACGAGCGCCTGCTGCCGGTGCTGGACGAGCTGCCCGACGACGGCCCCGACCTGCTGCTCGAACCGATGGCCGGCCAGGGCCAGATGCTGTGCGCGACCGTGCAGGACCTCGGGCCCTATCTGGAGGCCCTCGACCACCACCCCAAGGTCGGCGTGTGCCTCGACACCTGCCACGCCTTCGCCGCGGGGCACGACCTGGCCGCGCCGGGCGGGGTGAAGGAGATGATGGACGCGCTGAACGAGGTGGCTCCGGGGCGGCTCAGGCTGGTCCACGCCAACGACTCGAAGGACCCCTGCGGTTCGAAGCGGGACCGGCACGAGAACATCGGCGCGGGGCACATCGGCGCCCAGGCGTTCGGCGAGCTGATGCGCCATCCCACGGCGGCCGGGGTGCCGTTCTGCATCGAGACCCCGGGCAAGGTGGACAAGCACCGCGAGGACGTCGAGCTGCTCAAGCAGCTGCGCGGCGACTGACCGGCGCGTCCCCGGGGCACCGGTCACCGGGCCGCAGCGGGTTCTCCCGGCGATACCGGGCGTCCGGCGCGGCTTTCCCGGCCCTTACCGGGCGTGGCTGCCCTCATGGGGCAGGCGGGAGCGGGCGTTCGCGGCGATCCGGGCCCCCGTATGGCCGGATCGCCGCGCACCCCCCGATACGCGTCGGCGGGGCCCTTCCCCCCCGAGTAGGGCCCCGCTTGGTAACCAACCGGTGACAACCTGCTCACTTTGTGATTACCCCGCGTGTCTTGCGACGTGCGAAAGACTACGAGGTGTAGTCGGGCGGGTGGATGGACGTTCGGACGAGCGGTCTCTAGTTAGCGCCATGCGGCCCGCTCCCGCACGACGAGCGGGCCTCCGGGGGCGACGAGCGGTAGATCGGGGCGTGTGAACACGCCCTCCGGCCCGGCCGCGCACCCCCGGCGAACGGGCGAAGCTCAGCCGCCGAAACGGCGGTAGAGGCGGGCGGACAGGGGCAGGAGGACGCAGGAAGACGAGCGTGATCAGCAGCGGCCGGCCGATCGCCAGCGCGAGTGCGTGCTCGGCGGCCCAGGAGCCGCCCTGCCAGCCGGGGTTGCGCCGCCGTGACCCGCGCGTTCGAGAGCGGCGTGGTCGTGTCTCCGGCCCGAGGCGCCGCGGCCGCGACGTGATCGGGCAGGCTCAGGGCCGGAACTGGCGGACGAGCTGCTCGCGCACCTGGCGGGTGTGCCGCCTGCTCACCGGCAGCGTCTCGCTTCCCACCTGCAGGACCACCCGGCCGGCGTCGAAGCGCAGCTCGCTCACGTGCCGGGCGTTGACCAGGGTGCTGCGGTGGGCCCGGACGAAGCCGGCGCCCGCCCAGCGGCGTTCCAGCGCCGCGAGGGACATCCGTACGAGGTAGACGGCGCCGGCCGTGTGCAGGCGGACGTAGTCGCCGTGGGCCTCGGCGTAGCACACGTCCTGCCGCGCCACGAACTTCGTGCGGCCCCCGAGCTCGACCGGGATCGTCTCCAGGTCCTCCTCGGCGCCGGGAGGCGCCACCGCGGCCGAGAGACGGCGTACGGCCTCCGCCAGGCGTTCGGGCCGTACGGGCTTCAGCAGGTAGTCGACGGCCTCCAGCTCGAACGCCTGGACGGCGCAGTCGTGCGCGCTGACGAAGACCAGACGGGGCGGCGCGGGGAACCCGCCGATGAGCCGGGCCAGGTCCAGGCCGTCGAGTCCGGGCATGCGCACGTCGAGGAAGACGCCGTCCAGGCGCTCCCCGTCGGCGATCATCTGGACCATGTCGTGCAGGGCGGCCCCGCCGTCGGTCGCCGTCCTCACGTGCTCCACCCGGGCGTCCTGGCGGAGCAGGAAGGCGAGCTCGGACAGGGCGGGGACCTCGTCGTCCACCGCGAGGACACGCAGCATGGCGTACACCGTGCCGCGTGTGCCGCCCTCCACGCAAGGGGTGACCGAGCGGTAGGTGACATTCCCGATACCCTCCGCCACGATCGCTCGCGCATGCCGGACCAAGAGTAGGTAGAGCTATTAGCTGTTTTGCCCCCTAAAATGCCCTTTGTCCCTCAGGGTTGTCTATCGTGAGGAGGACACCAGGCCCAGCGAGGAACTTGGATGAGCATCAGGCCGGGCACGTTCCTTCCCCTCTCCGACTCCATCCGGGCACGGGTGACGCTGACCGTGGCAGCGGTGTCCGTGCTCGTCGCCGCGGTGATCGGCATCGGCCTGTGCCTGCTGATCCGGCACCGGGTCGAGAGCGAGATATTCAGGGAGACGCGCCGCGTCGCCACCGAGTGGATCGGCCTGATGGAACGCGGGCAGGTTCCGCCGCCGACGCCGACGGCGCGGGTCCCCCTCGTCCAGCTCGTCGACTCGCGGGGCCGGGTGACGGCGGCCGGGCCCATGGCCGGAGACCGGCCGCTGAGCACGGTCCGGCCGACGGAGGAGGACCGTTTCCGCGACGTGACCGAGTGCCCCGAGAGCGAGCGGTGCGTCCTGCTCACCGCCGCCCGGGTCCCGTCGCTGCAGTCCTGGGAGCTCTGGCAGGGTGAGCCCCGCTTCGTCTACGCCGGCACGGATCAGCCGCCCGCCCTACGCGGGCGGCGGCTGGAGTTGCTCATCGGCGCCGGCGGGCTGCTGCTCGCGGCCCTGTGGACGTGGACGACCTGGCGGGCGGCAGGCCGCATCCTGGGCCCCATCAACGCGATCCGGCAGCGGATGTCGGAGATCAACGCCAACGACCTGTCCCTGCGGGTGCCGCAGCCGTCCGGCCGGGACGAGATCGCACAGCTGGCCTGTGCCGCCAACCAGACGCTCGGCCGGCTGGAGTCTGCGGTCACACGGCAGCGGGAGTTCGCCGCCATCGTGTCCCACGAGCTCAAGTCCCCGCTCACCGGCCTGCGCACGGGTCTGGAGGAGGCGCTGCTCTACCCGGAGACGGACGCGCGGCAGGCGATCGCCAGGGCGCTGCCGGCCGCCGACCGCATGCAGCAGATCATCGACGAGCTGCTCGCCTTCGCCCGGCTCCGCAACACGCCGTGCTCGTCCGAGCAGGTCGACCTCGGGGCGCTCGTACGCGCCGAGGCGGCGGCGCGCACGACGGGCGTGCCGGTGTACGCCACCACCGAGCCCGGCGTGCGGGTCGTCGGCAACCGCGTGCAGCTGGCCAGCATCGTGACGAACCTGCTGGTGAACGCCCAGCGCCATGCCATCGGCCAGGTGAACGTGACCGCCGGGTGCGACGGCGCCCAGGCGCTGGTGGTGGTGCTGGACGACGGCGACGGCGTCGCGGAGGAGGACAGGGAGCGCATCTTCGAACCCTTCATGCGGCTGGAGGCGGGACGCCGTCTGGATCCCGGCGGCAGCGGTCTCGGCCTGGCCCTGTGCCGGGCGATCGCGGCGGCGCACGACGGCAGCCTGCGCGTCGAGGACTCCCCGCGCGGCGCCCGGTTCGTCCTCCGGCTCCCGCTGCTGACCGGCTGATCGCCGGCCCCGGGGCGTGGTGGCCCCGGCGGGTTCAGGAGCGGGCCGGGACGGCGCGGGGACGGCTCTTGGGGATGCGCAGCCGGATGCGGGTTCCCTTGCCGGGCGCCGTCTCGACCTTGAGCCCGTAGTCCTGGCCGTAGAGGTGGCGCATGCGCAGGTCCACGTTGCTCAGCCCGATGCCGGTGCTCTCCTCCGCGAGCGCGGCCCGCAGATGCTCGGGGTCCATGCCGACGCCGTCGTCCTCGACCCAGATGTGCGCCTCCTGCCCCGCGTCCCTGATCACGACCCGGACCTCGCCCGGCATGCCGTGCTTGATGGCGTTCTCCACCAGGGGTTGCAGGCACAGGAACGGCACGTCGACCTTCAGCACCTCCGGCGCGACCTGCACGGTGAAGCGCAGCCGATCGCCGAACCTCGCCTGCTCCAGCAGCAGGTAGCGGTCCACGCAGCCCAACTCGTCGGCGAGCGAGGTGAAGTCGGCCGCCCGGCGCAGCGCGTACCGGATGAAGTCGGCGAAATCGAGCAGCAGCTCGCGGGCGCGTTCGGGCTCGGTCCGGACGAACGACGCGATCGTCGTCAGCGAGTTGTACACGAAGTGGGGCGAGATCTGCGCCCGCAGGGCCCGCGCCTCCGCCTCCAGCGTCCGCCTCCGGGAGGCGTCGAGCTCGGCGAGTTCGAGCTGGCCGGACATCCAGCGGCCCACCTCGGCCGCCGTGCGCAGCAGGGCGGCGCCGGCCTCCGCGTCGTACGCCGCGAGCGCGCCCACCACCCGGTCCTCCACGGTCAGGGGGACCACCACGCCGTGCCGGTCGTCCCCCCGGGCGGGGACGACGCGTGGCCTGCCGGTCGCCATGGCCGCGCGCGCCTCGGCGAGCACCGTCTCGTCCGCCGGCACCCCCGTGCCGTCCGTGGCCAGGACCCGGTCGCCGGTGGCGACGGCGAGGCCGTCGGCGCCGAGCAACGCCCGCAGGTGCCGTACGGACCGGCGGGCGGCGCCCCTGGTGAGCCCGGCGCGCAGCGAGCCCGCGGCCAGCCCGGCCACGCGCAGGGCGAGGAACGTCGCCTCGCCCGGCGGCTCACCGGGGGACGGCCCGCGACGGGCGAGGGCGCGGCCGAGCGCGCCGCCGCAGACTCCGCAGATCGCGCACAGCGTGACCCAGACGGCTGAAGACACGCCGGACACCGTAGCCGCTCGGCGGCCTCACGGCGGGCCGTCGCCCGGGTCCTCCTGGTATGAGTAGCGCTGCTCTTTCCAGGGGTCGGCCACGTTGTGGTAGCCGCGGTCCTCCCAGAATCCGCGCCGGTCCTCGGTCAGGTACTCGACCGCGCGCACCCACTTCACGCTCTTCCAGGCGTACAGGTGGGGCACCACGATCCGTACGGGGTAGCCACGCTCGGGGGACAGCCGGTTCTCGTCGAGGTGCGTGGCGAACAGCGTGGTCGGGCGGTCGAAGTCGGACAGGCGCAGGTTGGCGCTGTAGCCGTACTCGGCCCAGACCATGACGTGGCGCACGCCGGGCGCCGGGGGGACGCGTTCGAGCAGCGCCGACGTGGGAACGCCGCTCCACTCGTTGCCCATGACGGAGAACTTGGTGACGCAGTGGAAGTCCGCCACGACCGTCGCCGTGGGCAGGGAGGAGAACTCCTCCCACGAGAAGTCGTGGACCCGGCCCGAGGCCGTGGCGCCGAACACCTGGAAACGCCACGTCTCCGGGCGGAACCCCGGAACCCTCCCGTAGTGGACGACGGGCTGTCCACGTGGGACGTACTGGCCCGGTGGCAGGCGCGTCTCCTCCTCAGGTTTCTCCGGCACGCAGGCCATCCTGCCATCCGCCTCGAGGGCGACCGCACCGGCCCCCTGACGCGCAGTGCGGCACGATCAAGGAATCGTGCGCTATATTGCGTCACATGCGCACCGCTTGGTCGTTTTGGTATGGCGACGGACCCGTGAGGACCGATCGCCTCCATGCGCTGCGCTGACAGCCAAGGCGAACGAAGGCCCCGGGTCCCAAGGACCCGGGGCCTTTTTCGTTTTCCGGACCCGTACCGTTCACCCTGACAGGAGTCACCATGGTCATCGTCATGACCCCGGAAGCCACCCAGGACGACATCGAGGCGATCACCGGCCTCGTCGCCGCGGCCGGAGGGGAGGCGTTCGCGAGCCGCGGCGTGAACCGCACGATCGTCGGCATCATCGGCGATGTGGAGCAGTACGCCACACTGAATCTGCACGGCATGCCGGGCGTCGCGGAGGTCGTGCGGGTCTCCACGCCGTACAAGCTCGTGAGCAGAGAGAACCATCCGCAACGCTCCACGGTGACCGTGCGCGGCGTGCCGATCGGCCCGGACACCGTCACGCTGATCGCGGGCCCGTGCGCGGTCGAGACGCCGCGGCAGACGCTGGAGGCGGCGCTGATGGCCAAGGCGGCGGGCGCGACCCTGCTGCGCGGCGGCGCCTACAAGCCGCGCACCTCGCCGTACGCCTTCCAGGGCCTGGGCGAGGAGGGCCTGCGCATCCTGGCCGACGTGCGCGAGCAGACCGGGCTGCCGATCGTCACCGAGGTCGTGGACGCCCACGACGTGGCGCTGGTGGCGTCGTACGCCGACATGCTGCAGGTCGGCACCCGCAACGCGCAGAACTTCGCGCTGCTGCAGGCGGTGGGCGCGGCGGGCAAGCCGGTCATGCTGAAGCGGGGTATGACGGCGACCATCGAGGAGTGGCTGATGGCGGCCGAGTACATCGCCCAGCGCGGCAACCTCGACATCGTGCTGTGCGAGCGCGGCATCCGCACCTACGAGCCCGCCACCCGCAACACGCTCGACGTCTCGGCGGTCCCGATCGTGCAGCGGCTGTCGCACCTGCCGGTGATCGTCGACCCGTCGCACTCCGGCGGCCGGCGCGACCTGGTGCTGCCGCTGTCCCGCGCCGCGATCGCGGCCGGGGCCGACGGCCTGATCGTCGACGTGCACCCGCACCCCGAGCAGGCCCTCTGCGACGGACCGCAGGCCCTGGTCGACGGCGACCTGGACGACCTCGCGGCCGTGCTGCGCGACTTCCCCCCGCTGCTGGGCCGCACCGCGACCACGGCCGCGTCCCTCGTTCCCGCCTGACCTTCACCGGACCGGGCCCCGGGACCGCCGGACGCGGTCCCGGGCTCCGGCTCAGACGTCGAGCTTGTACGGCTGGATCGAGTCGGCCAGCTGGGCGGCGAGGTCCTCGGCGTCGAGACGCCTCTCGATCTGCTTGAGGTCCTCGATCTTCGCGCGGGTCTCGGCCTGCCGCGGCGCGAGCAGCGTGCAGCAGTCCTCGTCGGGCAGCTCGGAGATCTCCAGCGTCCCGATCCGGCGGGCCTCGGTCATGATCTCGGTCTTGTCCAGGCCGATCAGCGGGCGCAGGATCGGCAGGTCCACGGCGTGGTCCTGGGCCGTGATGTTGGCCAGGGTCTGCGAGGAGACCTGGCCGAGGCTGTCGCCGGTGACCAGCGCCTCGGCGTGGATGCGGTGGGCGACCTCCTCGGCCGTCTTGAGCATCAGGCGCCGCTGCGCGATCACCGCGAGCCGGTCCTGGCCGGAGTTCCTGATCGACTGCTGCGCCTTGCCGAACGGCACCACCCACAGCCGCGACTTGCCCTGGAACTTGTCCAGGTTGCGCACCAGCGCGTACGCCTTGTAGATCGACTCCGAGGTGGTGAAAGGGATGCCGGAGAAATGCAGGAAGTCCACTCGCAGGCCGCGCCGCATCATGCGGTAGGCGGCGACCGGGGAGTCGATCCCGCCGGACAGCAGCGCCAGCGCCCGGCCGCTGGAGCCGACGGGCAGGCCGCCCTGGCCCGGCCGGCCCCCGGTGAACAGGAACGCCTCGTCCCTGTCCACCTCGATGTGCACGGTGAGCTCCGGGTTGCTCAGGTCGACCGGCAGCCCGAAGGTGTCGTTGATCACCCCGCCGACCACGCGGTCCAGCTCGTTCGAGCGCAGCGGGAAGCGCTTGTCGCGACGCCGCGACCGTACGGCGAAGCGCGCCTTGCGGGCCACCTCGTCGCTGTCCCTGATCAGCTCGATGGCGGCCTTGGTGATCGTGTCCGGGTCCTTCGGCACCCGCCAGGCGAGATGGACCAGCACGATCCCGGGCACGTCGGCCACGCGGGCCGCCACCGTCTCGGCCTCCTCCACCTCGGTTCCCGCGGGCAGGAACAGGGCGATCACCCCGTGCCGCTGGCGGATGTCGACCCGGTGGCCCTTGAGCGCGTGCTTGATGTTCGCCCGCAGGCGCATCTCGAAGATCTCGCGGTTCCGGCCCTTCAGGACCACCTCGCCTAACTTGAGCAGCACCGAGGGCTCTCCGAGGGCGGTCATGGTCATCTGTGGAAAACCTCCGGACGGACAGGGACGGCCGTCACACCGGGGAGGGCACGGCCGGGGGAACATACGCCAAAGACAACGCGTCACCGCGATGCGGGCTTCCCCACTGTAATGCCGCCGCCGTGACAACGCCGATTATCCGCCGTCGAGTTCGACCAGGCCCTTCTCGATCGCGTAGCGGACCAGCTCCACCCGGTTGTGGAGCTGGAGCTTGCTCAGCGTGTTCTGCACGTGGTTCTGCACCGTGCGATGCGACAGCACCAGCCGTCCGGCGATCTGCCGATACGTCAGGCCCTTGGCGACCATGCGCAGCACCTCGGTCTCCCGATCGGTCAGCCGGGGGCCGTCCCGTTCGGCGTCCCCGCCGCGGTCCGGTGTCAGGTGGGCCAGCCTGCGGTACTCCCCCAGCACCAGCCCGGCCAGGCCGGGAGTGAAGACGGCGTCGCCCTGGGCGGTCCGCCGGACCGCGTCCAGGAACTCCTCCCGGCTCGCCGACTTCACCAGATATCCCGAGGCGCCGGCCTTGACCGCTTCCAGCACGTCCTCCTCCTCGGCGCTGGCCGACAGGACGAGCACACGCGGCGGGGCCGCCGACGCGCCGAGGCCCCGGGCCACCTCCACGCCCGCCAGGTCGGGCAGCCGCAGGTCGAGCACCACCACGTCCGGCCGTACGGCCGCCGCGACGCGCAGCGCCTGGCGGCCCTCACCGGTGGCGGCGACCACGTCGTACCCTGCCTCGGTCAGGTCGCGGGCGACCGCCTCCCGCCACATCGGATGGTCGTCCACCACCATGACCCGCACCGGCGGCCGTCCGCCTTCGTTCACGAGCGCCTCCCGCCCCCTTCGCCCGGTCGCGGCGTCCGCGCCGGGACCGACAGCTCGATCTCCGTCCCCGACGGCGACGAGGTGACAGTCACCGTGCCGCCGAGGTCGGCCACGCGGCCCCGGATCGACCGGGCCACGCCCATGCGCCCCTCGCGCGCGGCCTGTTCGAGCCGCCCCTCGGGAATGCCCGGCCCGTCGTCGCGGACGGTGACGACGACCGCGCCGCCGTCCTCCTCGGCGAGTATCCACGCGCGGGCGCCCTCGGGGCAGTGCCGTACGACGTTGTCGAGGGCCGCGCCGACGGCCGCCGCCACCTCCCGCGCGCTCTCGGCCGGCAGCGGCAGCGGTGTCGCGGGCGCGGACACGGTCACGCGCGCCGTGCCGTACGGCCGCAGCAGGTCGCGCAGGTCGGCCTCGGGCTCCGCCGTGGTGGTGTCGGTCACATGGCGGGAGTCCCCTTCACGGGCGGGGGCACGGCGAGGGCGCGCCGGCGATCGGAGCCGGCCGCGGAGTCCGGGCGGCGGGGCGGTGCCCGGCGGCCGCGCGACGGGCGGCGCCTGCACCAGCGCCCGCAGCGCCGACTCCTGCTCCCCCGCGAGCCTGCCCAGCTCGGCCGCCTCGCCGCCGATCTCCGCGCCCCTGCGCTGGACGAGCGCCAGCACCTGCAGCACCGAATCGTGGATGCCGCGGGCCAGCCGCTCCCGCTCGCGGCCGGCGGCCTCGATCCGTTCGGCGCGCCGCATGCGCTCCTCGGCCTCGCGCGCGAGCCGGGCGACGTGCCCGACGACGACCCCGGCCATGAAAATGAGCACGGCGCCGTTCACCGGGAACGAGGCGAGGTCGACCCCGCCGGCGCTGCGCAGCCACAGGTCGGCCGCCGACACCGCCGCGGCGGCGAGCGCGCCCGCGCGGCGTCCCCGGGCCACCCCGTACGCGAGGACGGGCCCGGCCACCCAGGTCGCGGTGATCGGCATCGCACCGGCCAGCACGTCGACGCGGCTCTGTGCGAACGGCGTGGCCAGCAGGCAGCCCACCGTGACGAGGAGGTCGGCCGCCAGCAGCGGCCCGCGCCGCACGGCGGGATAGAGGACGAGGGTGACGGCCGTCCAGGCGGCCATCACGCCGACGACGGCCCAGGTCACCGCCGGATGGGCGTAGCCGCCGGCCCTGAGCACGAGCAGCGCCGCGTACGCGAGCGACGCCAGGCGGAAGACCGCGATCGCCCGCCAGAACGGTCCCTCGATGCCCATCGCGCGGCGCACTCTCCTGATGATCGAGCCGGGAGGGCGTGCCGCGCCCTCCGCTCACATACTCGGGCCGCTCACATACTCGGGCAACCGCCGCGTCTACGCCTCGATCTTCCGGCGGATCGCGGCGGCGAGGGACCGGGCCGGCCGCCGGAGAGCGCCCGCGGTCTCCGGCGGCCGGGGCCCCGCCAGGGCCTCGTCGGCGGGCCTCCGCATGCGTACGGCTCCCGCGGGGCGTCGCGGGAGCCGTACGGGATCGTGCGCGGGCCGTGGTGACGGGCCCGCGTCCGATCAGCCGAAGAAGACCTCGGCCTCTTCGTAGCGGGAGGCCGGCACGGTCTTGAGCTCGGCGGTCGCCTCGGCGAGGGCGACGCGCACGATGTCGGTGCCCTGCAGCGCGATCATCTTGCCGAAGTCGCCCTCGTTCACCGCGTCGATCGCGCCGAGGCCGAAGCGGGTCGCGAGCACGCGGTCGTAGGCGGTCGGCGTGCCGCCGCGCTGGATGTGGCCGAGGACCGTCGTGCGGGCCTCCTTGCCGGTGCGCTTCTCGATTTCCTTGGCGAGGACCTCGCCGATGCCGCCGAGGCGCACGTGGCCGAACGCGTCCAGCTCGCCCGCCTGCAGCGCCATCTGGCCCTCGAGCGGGTGGGCGCCCTCGGCGACGACGATGATCGGCGCGTAGCGGGTCTTGAACCGCGACTCGACGTAGGCGCAGACCTTCTCGATGTCGAACGGCTTCTCCGGGATGAGGATGACGTTGGCGCCCGCGGCCATGCCGGCGTGCAGCGCGATCCAGCCCGCGTGGCGGCCCATGACCTCGCAGATCAGCGCGCGGTGGTGCGACTCCGCGGTGGTGTGCAGCCGGTCGATGGCCTCCATCGCGATGTTGACCGCGGTGTCGAAGCCGAAGGTGTAGTCGGTGGCGTTGAGGTCGTTGTCGATCGTCTTGGGCACGCCGACGACCTTCACGTCACGGTCGAACAGCTGCTTGGCCACGCCCAGCGTGTCCTCACCGCCGATGGCGATGAGCGCGTCGACGCCCTGCGCGGCGAGGTTCTCCTTGATCCGCTCGACGCCGCCCTCGATCTTGATCGGGTTCGTGCGGGAGGAGCCGAGGATCGTGCCGCCGCGCGGCAGGATGCCCCGCACGGCCTGGATGTCGAGCGGCATGGTGTCGCCCTCCAGAGGGCCACGCCAGCCGTCCCGGAATCCGACGAACTCGTGCCCGTACACGCCGACGCCCTTGCGGACGACGCCGCGAATGACCGCGTTCAGGCCGGGGCAGTCGCCGCCTCCGGTGAGGACTCCAATACGCATGACGGGTTTTCCTCCATCTGGGATTACGCGTGGAATGGCGTGGCCGGCCCGACGCAGACCCCGGCACTCCACGGCACCGCATTCTGCCCCAGCCCCGCACAATGGTCTAGACCAAAAGAAGAGGCTACGGCACCTGGCCGACCAGACCAACTCAGTCTCGCACGGCGAGACCGCGCGTCGCGCGAGGGCGTCTTCCCAACGGGCCGCCACGGCCTTATGTTTGACTCCGTCAAGCATTTCCTTGAGACAGGCAAGGGAACATATGGACATCGTGCCGGAAGTGCGCGCGTTCAACCGCTTCTACACCTCCGTGATCGGGGTGCTCGGGGCGGGAATGCACGACACTCCCTACTCCCTGACCGAGGCGCGGGTGCTGTTCGAACTCGGCACGCGGGAGGCGGTCGACACCGCAGGCATCAGGGGCATGCTCGGTCTCGACGCCGGCTACCTGAGCCGCATCCTGACCAGGTTCGAGACCGACGGGCTCGTGTCCCGCGAGCGGTCCGCCGAGGACGCCCGCCGCCAGGTCGTACGGCTCACGCCCAAGGGCCGCGAGACCTTCGCCGTGCTCGACCGGCGCTCGGCCACCGAGATCGAGACCCTGCTCGCGAAGCTGACCGACCCCGAACGCCGGCGGCTCGTGTCCGCCATGGCCACCGTACGGAGCCTGCTCGAGCCCGCCGAGCGGCGCGAGCCGTACGTGATCAGGCCGCCGCGGGCGGGCGACCTCGGCTGGGTGGTGCACCGGCACGGCGCCCTCTACGGGCAGGAGTACGGCTGGGGCATGGCGTTCGAGGCCCTGGTCGCGCGGATCGTCGCCGACTACGTCGAGGACCACGACCCCCGGCGGGAGGGCTGCTGGATCGCGGAGGTGCGCGGCGAGCCGGTGGCGTCCGTCTTCTGCGTGCGCAAGGACGACACGACGGCCCAGCTCCGCCTGCTGCTGGTCGAGCCGTCCGCGCGCGGCATGGGCATCGGCGGGCGGCTGGTCGAGGAGTGCCTGCGTTTCGCCGCGGCGGCCGGCTACCGCCGGATCATGCTCTGGACCCGCGACGTGCTCGCGAGCGCGCGCCGGATCTACCAGGCCGCGGGGTTCGAACTGCTGGAGCAGTACCCGGGTGAGGAGTCCGGCATTCCCGTCAACGAGCAGGTATGGGCCAGGGACCTGTGACCTTCCGGGCCGCCCCCTACCATGATCTGCATGCTGGGATCGGCGCGGCGGAGCGCGGGAGCGGCGCGCAAGAGCGCGGGAGCGATCGCTCTCGTGATGTGCGTGGCGGTCTCGATGGCGGGGAGCGCGGCGGGGTGCGTGGTCGCGCGTGAGCTCACACTGCCCGCCGCCCCCACGGCCGAGGCCACGGCGGTGTCCGAAGCCGCGCACAGCGTGGTGCGGGTCCGGGGAGTCGCCTCCTCCTGCCGGAAACGGCTGGAAGGGACCGGATTCGTCTACGCGCCCGAGAGGGTCCTCCTCAACGCCCATGTCATCGCGGGGGTCGACCGCGCCCTGGAAGTCGTCCTCGACGACGGGCGGCGGTTCGCGGCACGGGTGGTGGCCTTCGACCCGGAGATCGACGCCGCCGTCCTGCGGGTGCCCGGGCTCACCGCCCGGCCGCTGCGGCTGACACGCGACGAGCGGACCAGCGCCGTGGTCGTCGGCTATCCCAAGGGCACCACCGTCCCGGTCGCGCTTCCCGCCAGGGTGCGGCCGGACCAGCCCGCCGAGTCCTACGACATATACAACCGCGACAAAGTCTCGCTGCGGATCCACCGTCTCCGGGGTGTGGGCATCACGCCCGGCATGTCGGGCGCTCCGCTCATCGCCGGCGAAGATCAGGTAATGGGAATGATCTTCGCGGCGGCCACGGACATGGCCGACGTCGGCTACGCCCTCACCGCGGCACAACTCGAGGTGGTCGCCACGACCGGTAGGAGTGCCACCGCCACCGTGCCGCACGACCCCTGCGACTGACAGCCCTCGAACGTCGCCGCGAGGCGGCGCCGTCCTCGGCGCGGCACCGGCCTCCCCTCGCGTGCCGTGAGGGCTCAGGCGCGGACGAGGTCCTGGAAGGGCCCGCGGACCTCGACGGTCACGGAGGCCGGAGCGGGCCGCGCACCGTGTGGTGGACGGCAGGAGAAGTAGAGCCTGTCGCCGACCGGCGACATCGAGGGGCCGGCGACGGTCCACCCGCCCGTGACGCGCAGGAACGGCACCGCCCGGTCCCCTGCGACGAGGGTGATCTCGCCGTCTTCCCCGCCGCGCGGCCGGCCGGTGATGTCGTGCGTCACCGTCAGGCGCTCGCGGGCGGCGTCGTACACCCACGCCCGGCCGTCCCCCTCGGTGACGAACCGCAGCAGGCCGTCGCGGTAGTGGCAGTCACCGCCGCGCGCGAACCTCCTGGGTCCCTTCACCTGTTCGCGCAGCGGCACGTGCCCGGCGAGGGACACATCTTCGCCGAAAGGCACCTGGGCCGTGGCCGGGGCCGGCACCCGCTCCCAGGCCACCGCCTCCTCGCCGGGCGCGCCGATCATCACATCGAGCACCCCGGTGGTCAGGTCGCCCCAGTCGTGCGGGCGGAACCGGTACAGACATCCGTCCGGCTCGCCCTCCGTGAGGTAGACGACTCCCCGGTCGGAATCGCAGGCCACGCCGCCGTGACGGAACAGGCCCATCGCGAGCCGGGGCCTGGGAGCGCGCAGGCCGTACGGGTCGCATTCGAAGATTCGTCCGTACGGCGTCCGCTCGCCCGACAGCCACGTGTTCCACGGCGTCGCGGTGCCGGCCCCGCTGCGGTCGGCGCCGGACAGGACGCGGTAGCCGTCGCGCAGGGTCCCGTCCTGGGCGAAGCGCAGCGCCGTCACGCCGCCGAGCAGCGGCAGCGCGCAGTTGGACACGTATATCCAGCCGTCCCCGTCGGGGAAGCACCCGCCGCCGTCCGGGGCGGCGTGCCAGACGACTCCCACGGTGCGCTCCCCCGACCGCGCCACGATCCGGCCGGTGAAGCCCGGTGGCAGGGCCCGAAGCACCTCGGGCGGAGAAGGGCCGCCCGGATCACCCTGTGCGTACGGCTCGCTCCGCCCGGGCGGCTCGCGCCCGTCGTCACGGGCGAACGCCGCGCGCCACACCGCTCCCGGAAGCACCGAGAGCTCCGCCGACCGGACGGAAGTCCCCTGCACCGCTGACCGCCTCCTCGACCTGCCCCTGGTCGTGCCGGTCCGCCCCCCGGCGGGCCGTTCGTTCCCGCGCGGCCGTCGCCCGGGCCGGGGGCGTGACCGCTCCGCTCCCCCTTACCCACCCGGCGGCATCCGACCGGGTCTTTCCGTCCCGGTCCTCCTGTGCCGCGCCTTTTGTGCCGCGTCCGCTCGTCCCGCGTCGTGTCGCGCGGCCGCACGTCGCGGTGCCCAGTCGACCCGTCTCGTGTGAACGGCGCGAGAAGCGGCATGCCTCACCGAGACGAACACTTCGGGAACCGTGACACCGCAATGAGGGAGACGACGTTGACAGTGTCATTGTGACAGTGTCATTGTGGTGGCATGAGCGACACCTGGACGATCGGCGAGCTGGCGGAGCGGGCGGCGGCCCTGCTCGGCGCGGTGCCGCGCGTCAGCGGCCAGGAGCAGCGCGCGGACGGCAGGGAGCAGCGCGCGGACGGCAGGGAGCAGCGCGCG